>JANOJJ010000102.1:0-7873 GCA_031408155.1 Rubrivivax sp. | reverse complement strand
TGCCTTACAAGGGCACTGGCGACATGACGATGGCGGTGCTGGGCGCGCATGTGGACGGTGCCATGAGCTACACCGCCTTTGCCATCAACAACAAGGGCAAGGTGCGTGCGCTGGCGGTGGCGATGGACAAGCGCCATCCGCTGTTGCCCGACGTGCCGACCTTCAAGGAGCTGGGTGTCGACTGGGTCGACGGCGCCTACCGTGGCATCGGCGTGCCCAAGAGCACGCCGCCCGAAGCACGCAAGCGCCTGGCCGACCTGTGGGCCGCGCTGAACAACGACACCGAGATGAAGGAACTGGCCTTGAAGAGCGGTTTCGAGCTGGTCAACGTCGGCCCCGAGCAGATGGACGCCTTCATGCGCGACAAGATCAAGGTCTACACCGAGGTCGGCAAGCAGATGAAGCTGGGGCAATAGGCGCGGAGCCACCAGGACCCGGCGCCCACAAGCAGGCGCTTCGGGGGTGGTTCAATAACTCCGCGGCAGTCCGAGCACATGCTCGGCCACGTAGCTCAGGATCATGTTGGTCGAGATCGGCGCCACCTGGTACAGCCGGGTCTCGCGGAACTTGCGCTCAACGTCGTATTCGCAGGCGAAGCCGAAGCCGCCGTGAAACTGCAGGCAGGCGTTGGCGGCCTCCCAGCTGGCCTTGGCCGCCAGGTACTTGGCCATGTTGGCTTGTGCTCCGCAGGGCTGCTGAGCGTCGAACAGCCGGCAGGCCTCGAAGCGCATCAGGTTCGCGGCCTCGACCTCGATGTGCGCTTGGGCGATCGGGAACTGCACGCCCTGGTTCTGCCCGATCGGGCGACCGAAGACCACGCGGTCCTTGACATACTTGGTTATGCGGTCGATGAACCAGTAGCCATCGCCGATGCACTCGGCGGCGATCAGCGTGCGCTCGGCGTTCAGGCCGTCGAGGATGTACTTGAAACCCTGGCCGACCTGGCCGATGAGGTTCTCGTGCGGGATCTCGAGGTCCTCGAAGAACAGCTCGTTGGTCTCGTGATTGACCATGTTGGCGATCGGCCGCACGGTCAGGCCATGGCCGACGGCGTCGCGCAGGTCGACCAGGAAGATCGACATGCCTTCGCTCTTGCGAGCCACATCGGCCAGCGCTGTGGTGCGCGCCAGCAGGATCATCAGGTCGGAGTGCTGGATGCGCGAGATCCAGACCTTCTGGCCATTGACGACCCAGCGCTCGCCCTTGCGAACAGCCATGGTCTTGATCCTGGTGGTGTCGGTGCCAGCGCTCGGCTCGGTCACGCCCATGCTCTGCAGCCGCAGTTCGCCGCGCGCAATGGCCGGCAGGTAGCGCTGCTTCTGCTCGGCGCTGCCATGGCGCAGCAGCGTGCCCATGTTGTACATCTGGCCATGGCAGGCGCCGGCGTTGCCACCCGCACGGTTGATCTCTTCCATGATCACGCTGGCCTCGGTCAGGCCGAGGCCCGAACCGCCGTATTGCTGCGGGATCAGCGCGGCCATCCAGCCGGCCTTGGTCAGTGCGTCGACGAAGGCCTCGGGGTAGCCGCGCTCGGCATCCAGCGTACGGAAGTACGAGTCGGGAAACTGGGCACACAGGCCGCGAACGGCGTCGCGGATGTCCTGCTGCGGGTCTTGCGGGGCGTGGCTGGATGGGGTCATCGTCGGTGCTCGTGGTTGTGCCCGAAGCATGCCGCATCCGGCGCCAGGCCGGCCTTGGCTACGGGGCGCTACCGGCGCGACCGCTTGGCCGGCACCTTGTCCAGGTTGAGCAGCGAGATCTGCACCGTGGGCGGATCGGAGCGGTCGACGAACTGCGTGCTGGCATAGCCTTGATCGGTGGCATCGGTGTCGGCGAACTGATCGTCGCCAGGTTTGCCTGTGCCCTTGGCCTTGGCGTCGCCCAGAGCGAGCATGGCCTGCAGCGCGGCCACCTTGGCCTGGTGCGCCTGCTCGGGGTTGGCCGCAGTCGCCGGCTTGGCCATCACGACGGGTGTGACCTTGGCCTTGCTTGCCGGCGCAGCCTTGGGCTTGCCGGTTTTGACGGCCGCTTGCCGGTGCCGTGATTGCCGCACGCGCTGTCGGGTGGAGGTCCGCACCGCCAGCGCCACGCCGATGCTGGCCACCGCCACCAAGATGGCCACGACCAACAGCATCACTTCCAGTGTCACGCTCATCCATTGACTCCCAAACGGGCGCGAACATACCGCGCCCGGGGGTGGCTGTCCACCTGAAACGAGAGGCCGCCTGGGCCAGTATCCGCGCGTGCCATCACTCGCGCTCGTACATCAGGCGCAGCGCCAGGCGCCGTTCGGGTGCGGGTAGCGAGCCCAGTTCATACAACAGCGCATGGGCGACCCTGCAGTCGGGTTCCGTCGCCGTGGGAACCGCCGGTCGCCACAGCTGATCCAGCTGCGCCGGCGCACGCGACCCCAGGGTGCGGCGGATGACTTCGAGCTCGAGCGTCGTCGGCCGCCGTGGCGGCGTGCTGCGGGGCGCCTCGCCCAGTGCCCCCAGCAGCCATTGCGCTTGGCGCCAGGCCAACGCCGGCGGCAGCCGCCGGTGGGCGACCGGGTCGCCCAGCAGCAAGTCGCGGCAGGCGGCAGCGTCGAGCAGGCGCAGCGCGTCGATCTGCGCCAGCAAGATCTCGGTGAAGAGCCAGCGCGTCTCGTGGCTGGCCTGGGACAGCACGGCCGGCAGCAGCGCGGCCACCACCTCGTGACCGGCCGCCTGCACGGCGTCGGCGCCATCACCGCCGGCAGCGTGCATGCGGGCGGCGGCAGCGATCTGCGCACCGCCGAAGCGCCGCTCCAGCGCCTGCCACAGCGGACTGGCGCTCAAGGCCTCGACGTAGTCGGCCAGCGCCGCACCCTGCAAACCCGGCAGATCGACGTCAAGCGGCCGTTCGGGCAGGTTGACCAGGCCGGCGGCGGCCAGCTCGTCACCGTCGGGATACCACATCGCCGTCGGCGGCGTGGCGATGGCTTTGGTGGCCAGGTGACGCGTCAAGCCGGCAGCGATCAGCCGAACCCTGAACTCGCGATTGACGAGCCCTTGAAAGGGCGGGTTGAAGGACCCGGCCGACAGGCGGTGCAAGCCGAGCCGCGCACCCGGCAGCAGGTGCCGTTGCGCAGCGGCCAGAAAGACGAACGGGCAGACATCGCTGCACTCGCCGCTCGCCCGTGTCGGCAGTCCACGCTCGCGGACCAGGTCGGCGATCTGCAAGGCCTCGGACAGCCGACCGCTGGTGGACTCGATGGCCACCCAGCGCAGGTTCGGCGAGCCGGCCAGCAGCGCCTGCACGCGGGCCGCGGCCCCCAGCCCCAGCGGCCCCTTGAGGTGCAGCCGGCGGCCGTCAGATGAAACCCTCGCGTCGAGCGCGCCGAGTGGCTCCGAGCCCATCACCAGGGCCCCCCGCTCGAGCAGTCCCGGCCCGATGTTCAGGCCCACATGCAGCACGCCGGCGAGCAGCACCAGGCTCATCAGCGTGCGCGCTGCGACGGCCCGGGCGGCCGCCTTTACGGCTGCGCCGGCCGGGGTGGTTGCGGCTGTGGTCGCGGCCGTGGCGGCGACTCCCTGGCGCCGCGCCGACGTCCAGCGCTGCCGGCCGGCGGCGCGCCACACTCCCGTCAGAGCCCACAGCAAGACCAGAAGCAGCAACGGCCAGCCCAGCAGCAGAGCCAGGCTGCCCAGGCGCAGGCCGCCGGCATGGAGGACGGTCCAGGCCTCGATCGCACCCAGCACCAGGACCAGCGGCAAGGGCAGCAGCAAACCGTTGATCCACAGGCTCTGTCCCAACGGCAGTGCGCCGTCCAGGTGGCGCCGCACGTACGGCAGGGTCGGTTCGCGGTCCTGCAGCGCCGCATAGTCGGCGGCGGAGGAGGTGATGGTGGTCGCAGCGGCCACCTCGTCCGGCCCCGGCTCGACGACCAGGGTGCGGGCCAGCATGTCCTGCCAGCCCTGCCGGCGCGGGTCGGCACACATCCACAGCAGGCCCAGTCCGGCCGGCAGCAGGCCGACCCAGGACATCGCCCAGCGCGTCGAGGCTTGAGCCAGCGACAGATGGGGGGCACCGCCGGCATCGACCACGCGCTGCGTCATCAGCAACTGACCCGGCGTGGCGCCCAGCCACAGCCAGCAGGGCACGGCCCCGAGCGACAGCAGCACGATGCCGCCGGCCAGCATCCAGCCCCGCAACGGCGCGTCGGGTGGGTTGCTGGCCCAGCACCAGGGCAGCGACACGGCCAGCAGCCAGACCAGGTCGATCGCCAGCGCCTGCAGTCGCCGCAGCGGGCCCACGAGGTGGAAGGCCTGCATCAGCGTTTCAAGGCCTGATCGACGCGCAGGTCGTGCAGGATGCAGCGAAGGGTCTTGACGGGCATGGGACGATGGCGTGCGACCCGGTGCTTGCGCGCCAACCGCGCGCAACGGCACCGTTGCGGGCGCGTGACAAACTCGATGCTCCAGTCTATCCGCTGCCCATCTGCACCGATCTGCGCGACTGACCCAACGCTAGGACGACCCGATGGATCTCGGACTGCAAGGCAAAGTGGTGCTGATCACCGGCGGCAGCAAAGGCATCGGCCTGGCCTGCGCACTGGCCTTTGCCGCCGAAGGCGCGCGCGTGGCAATCGCGTCACGCGGCTGGGCGCACCTGGCGGCCGCGGCCGCGCAGTTGAAGGCTGCCGGGCATGAGGTCTTCACGCACGCGACCGACCTCGGCGACGCCGCCGAGGCCGAGCGCCTGGCCGCTGCGGTGAGCGCAGCGCTGGGCCCGATCGACGTGCTGGTCACCAGCGCCGGCGCGGCGCAGCGCACGCCGGCGGCCGAGCTGACGGCGGCGCACTGGTTGGCGGCGATGCAGGCCAAGTTCTTCACCACCATCCATGCCATGCAGGCGGTGCTGCCGGCCATGGCCGCGGGCGGTGGCGGCAGCGTGGTCAACATCGTGGGGGCCGGCGGCAAGCTGGCCTCGCCCACGCACTTGCCCGGCGGGTCGGCCAATGCCGCGCTGATGCTGGCCAGTGCCGGGCTGGCCAACGCGTATGGCCGGCACGGTGTGCGCATCAACGCGGTCAACCCCGGTCTGGTCGCAACCGGGCGCATGCAGCAAGGCCTGGAGGCGCAGGCCCGGGCAGCCGGCGAGTCGGTCGACGCGGTGCTGCAGCGGCAGCACGACGCGCTGCCGCTGGGTCGCATCTGCCAGCCCGACGAAGTGGCACGGGTGGTCCTGTTCCTGGCTTCGCGCCAGGCCAGTTACGTCAGCGGTGCGGTGTTGACGGTCGACGGAGCGCTGACGCCGATGGTCGTGTGATCGCGCAGCGCCAGGCCTGGCCCGGCAGGCGTCGGCGTGTGCCCTAGCCCTCGGACACGAGATGTCCTCGGGCCTTCGCCAGCCACCAAACAGGCCGCAGGGCCTGTCTGGTGCGCGGGCTCAGAGGTCCTGCGCGACCAGTCGTTCGTCGCGCACACGCTCGTGCCAGGTCGCGATCCAGCCCGGCAACTGGTCGGCCGGCATCGGCCGGGCGATGAAGTAGCCCTGCGCCAGATCGCATCCGCTGCGGCGCACGAAGTTCCAGTCGGTGAGGTCTTCGACGCCCTCGGCGACGACCTCCATGTGCAGCCGGCGCGCCACGCCCAGGCTGGCCTCGTAGATCGCACGCCGCGTGGCATCGTCGGCAGCACCGTGCACGAAGCTGCGGTCGACCTTCAATTCGCCGAACGGAAAGTCGTGCAGCTGCGTGAACGACGAATGCCCGGTGCCGAAGTCGTCGATCGACAGCCCGAAGCGCTTGAGTCGCAAACGGCTCAGCACCTCGAGCGGTACGCGCAAGTCCCGCGCCAGCCGGCTCTCGGTGACCTCCAACACCAGCTGGTCGGGCTTGACGTCGAGCTCGCGCACCAGACCGGAGATGAACTCGGGAAAGGTCAGCGAGATCAGGTTGTCCATCGACAGGTTGACCGAAACCCGCAGGTCCAGGCCGGCTGCGTGCCAGGCCCGCGACTGGCCCATCGCGGCGCGCAGCACGGCGGCGGTGAGGTCGTCGATCAGGTGGTGCTCCTCGGCTACGCCGATGAATTGGTCGGGCAACACGGTGCCCGCGGCCGGATGCTTCCAGCGCACCAGGGTCTCTGCGCCCAGCACCTTGCCGCTGGCCAGCTCGACCATCGGCTGATAGTGGTTCAGCAACTCGCCGTTGGCAATCGCCGCGGCCACCTCGGCCGCCGGGTAGACCTTTGTCGCAGGCCGCTGGCGCATCTGTTTGGGCGGCGACCAGCGTTCGAGCAGCGCCGCCAGCGCCTCGAGCGACACCGGTTTGTGCAGCCGTCCGAGCAGGTTGAGCCGGTGCGCACGCACCAGCCCCTCGGCGGTCTGCAGCATGCGATCGCTTTCGCCACTGACCAGCACCAGACTGCCCGTGTACTGGCGTTCGACCAGATGGCGCACGAACTCCAGACCATCCATCTCGGGCATGTTGAGATCACACAGGATCAGGTCCGGCGCGCGCTCGGCGATGTGTGTCAAGGCGACATGCCCGTTGTCGCAGGCAAGGACCTGCTCACAACCAAGGCTGGCGAGCATGCGGCTGAGCAACCGGGTCATGAACCGGTCGTCGTCCAGCAGCAGCACTCGGATCGCGCTTCGCTCCACCTCGTTCTCTCCCTTGGGCGGCTTGCCCTGGATCATTTCACGCCGACAATGTCCACGGCCAAGTATCGGCCGCCTGGGCCTAGTGCTTGAGCGAAAACGGAGCTACCAGGTGGCCAGGTAACGGTCGACGGCGGTGACCTCGCCAGCGAAGGCCTCGAGCAGTGTCAGATCGATGTCACCGGCCCGGGCCTGCTCCTCGAGGCGGGCGCAGAGTTCACCCAGCGCCAGGGCGCCGACCTGTCGCGATGACGCTTTCAATCGATGGGCGCAGGTGAGGACCCGATGGCGATCGCCGGCCGCACCGGCCTGGTGCAACTGCGCGGCCGCGTCGACCGCGCTGTGGCGAAACTCGATCATTAACTCGCGGATCAGCGCCGCATCGTCCCCGACGTACGACCTGAGCACGCCCACATCGACCGCCAGGGTGCTGCGGGCAGCGTCTGCGACAGGCGGCGGCGACAACGGCGCGGGCGCGATGGTCGACCGCACAAGCCAGCGCTCGAGCGTGGTCTTCAGCGTGGCCAGCAACACCGGCTTGGTGATGTAGTCATCCATGCCGGCTTCCAGGCAACGCTGCGCCTCGCCCTGGATCGCATTGGCCGTGAAGGCGATGATCGGCAAACGCACCGGGCCCGTCTCCTCGGCCCGAATGCAACGCGTGAGCTCGTAGCCATCCATCTGCGGCATGTGCAGGTCGGTCAGCAGCGCGGCATGGCCGCCGCGGCGCCACAGGTGCAGCGCCTGCTGGCCGTCGACAGCCATGTCCGCCGCCATCCCGAGCAGCGCGAGTTGCTGCTCGACGACCTGGCGGTTGATCTCGTTGTCTTCGGCAACCAGGATCGGGCCGATCGGCAGGCACGCCGCTGCATCGAGTGCGGGGGCGACGGTCAGCAGCGGGTGGGCACCGATCGGCTCCCAGGTTTCGGCCGGCACCAATCCGGCGGCCATCGCCACCGCCTTCAGGAACTCGGCGCGGTGCAGCACGTCGCCATCGATGCCGACCACGTCGGGCTGCTCGTGGCGGGCGTGGCGTCGCCGTCCGCGGCCTATCAGCACGAAGCAGGCGCGCTGTCGCCGCCACTGCAGGCAGGCCTGCCGCAGAGGCTCGATGTGCTCGCCGTGGCCATCGATGACGACGATCGGGCGCTGGCTGGCGCCGTGCTGCAACCAGCGAGCGGCCGCGGCGAGGTCGGCCACCTGCTCGACCTCGGCGCCTGCGGCGGCCAGATAGGCAGCCAGGTCG
>JANOJJ010000054.1:0-13707 GCA_031408155.1 Rubrivivax sp. | reverse complement strand
CCGGCGCTGGCCGATGAGGGCCCGGGCCGCGTCACGCTGGCCGACGTGCTGCACTGGCGCGCACTGGGCGACACCGTGTCGGACTTCGGCTGAAGGCTCCGCGCCGCGCAGCAAGCCGCTGCCGGCGCAGCCGACTTCAGGTCGCCACCGGCTCCCGCGCCGGGCGCCCGATCGGCACATAGACCAGGCCCGCCGCGCTGACCAGCGCCGGGTCGAACAGGTTGCGGCCGTCGAAGATGACCGGCTCGCGCAGGCTGCCGCGGATGCGCTCGAAGTCAGGCGAGCGGAAGGCGCGCCACTCGGTCACGATGACCAGCGCGTCGGCACCTTCGAGCGCGTCGTTGGGTGTCGGCGCGTAGCGCAGCCGTGCCGGGTCGGCGTCGGCAAAGACCTGCCGTGCCTCGTCCATCGCCACCGGGTCGTGCGCCACCACGCGCGCGCCGCGGCGCAGCAACTCGGCCACGATCACACGGCTGGGTGCTTCGCGCATGTCGTCGGTGTCGGGCTTGAAGGCCAGGCCCCAAAGCGCGAACGTGCGGCCGCTGAGGTCGCTGCCGAAGCGCTCGACGATGCGGTCGACCAGAACGTGCTTCTGTCGTTCGTTGACACGCTCGACGGCGGCGAGCAGGTGCAGCGGTTCACCCACGCCGCCGGCGGTGTGCAGCAGCGCCTTCACGTCCTTCGGGAAGCACGATCCGCCGTAGCCGCAGCCGGCGTACAGGAACTGCGAGCCGATGCGCGGGTCGGTGCCGATGCCGCGGCGCACCTGCTCGATGTCGGCGCCCAGCTTTTCGGCCAGCAGCGCCATCTCGTTCATGAAGCTGATGCGCGTGGCGAGCATCGCGTTGGCGGCGTACTTGGTCAGTTCGGCCGAACGGATGTCCATCATCACCAGCTTGTCGCGCTGGCGCTGGAACGGTGCGTACAGCGCCTGCATCAGGTGGCCGGCGCGGTCGTCGTTGACGCCCACCACGATGCGGTCGGGGCGCATGAAGTCGTCCACCGCTGCCCCTTCCTTCAGGAACTCGGGGTTCGACACCACGCTGAAGGGCACGTCCACGCCGCGCCGCTTCAGGGCCTGCGTGATCGCCTCCTGCACCGCGTCGGCGGTGCCCACCGGCACGGTGCTCTTGTCGACCACCAGCTTGTAGTCGGTCATGTGCTCGCCGATGGCGCGCGCGGCGGTCAGCACGTGGCTCAAGTCGGCGCTGCCGTCCTCGTCGGGCGGCGTGCCCACCGCAATGAACTGGATGGTGCCGAAGCGCACGCCTTCCTTGATGTCGGTCGAGAAATGCAGCCGAGCGCCGTCGACGTTGCGTTGCACCACCTCGGCCAGGCCGGGTTCGTGGATCGGGATTTCGCCTCTTGTGAGGCGTTCGATCTTGGCCGCGTCGGTGTCGATGCACAACACGTCGTTGCCCATCTCGGCGAAGCACGCTCCGGTGACCAGGCCGACGTAGCCGGTGCCGACGACAGTGAGTTTCATGGTGTTGTCCTGGTGGATCTAGAACTTGATGTCCAGCCCCAGCTCGATGCTGGTGGCCGGGTCGCGGCGATTGGTGGCGAAGGCAGCGCCTGGCAGGAAGCGCGCCAGCAACAGCGTCAGTTGGAGCTGGCGGGTCGGCCGCCAGGCCAGCAGCAGATCGAACTCCTGGCCGAGCTGGCGCTGCAATCCTTGCGGGTCCTGGCTCAGTCGTGAGTCGGCAAGCGTAGCCGAGGCCACGGCCTGGCGGTAGCGGTGCCACACCAGTTCGACCGATGCGTTGGCCAGCGGCCGCACGCCGAACGACGCGGTGGCGATGCGCAGGTTGGACAGCTCGGGGTCGAACAGCTCGCCGTAGCGCTGCAGGCGCTTGATGCCCGACAGGCGGACCTTGTTCTCCTGCAGCCCGGTCTGGCGGTAGTTGCGGTTCACGGCCGCGTCGGGCGCCGAGCCCGAGCCGGCGGCCCAGCCCAGCGTGAGCGTGGGCCGCCAGCTGTCGGTGAAGGTCCACATCGCGCCGATGTCCAGTCCCCGGCCGCGCACACGGCGGCTGTTGCTGGCGCCGGCCTGCTGCCGACCGCCGTCGCCGTCGCTGAACGCGGTCAGCGTCTCGCGCCCGCGCACCAGGCCCAGGTCGGCCCAGTAGGCCCAGCGCTGTCCCACGGCCAGCCGGCCGTTGCCGCTGGCGCGCAGGCCGAGCCAGGTCAGCCGGGCGTCGGCGGTGTCGGTGTCGTCGTCGGCCCACAGGCTGCCGGGCAGCGGCACGCCGGAGCGGTCTGACGCGCGCAGCCAGAAGGCCTCGACCGACTGGCGCTGGGTCCAGGTCCAACTGGCCTGGCCGAACCAGCGCTGCACGCCGCGGTGCAGCACATCGATGCCAGGCTCGAACGACGCCTTGCGCGCCAGCTCGCGGCCGAAGCCGGTTTCGGCGTACCAGTTGGTGCCGCGCGCCAGCAACCGTGCCGCGTCGAGGTCCTCGTCCCACCACCAGGTGCGGCTGTCCACCAGCGGGATGCGCCCGGCCTGCAGCGCCAGCGGCGAGCCGGCCAGCCCTTCGACCAGCGCCCACAGCTCACCACGCTGCAAGCCCTCGGCGCGGTCGATGCTGGCGCTGGCCTTCTGGCGCCGAACGTCGCTGATGGCCACGACCTGCGCGAACAGCGCGACCGTCGGCGACAGCTGCATGCGGGCATCGGCCTTGAGCTCCTGCTCGCGTGTACGGCGGTCACGATCGCGCGCCTGGTTGAGGTCGAAGTTCTGGCGCCGCTCGATCGACAGTTCGTAACCCAGGCGCAGCGCCAGCGGGCGGTCGAACAGGTCGACGGTGAAGGGCCGCTCGGAGCGGCGCTCGTCGGGGCGTACGTTGACCTGCGCGGCGGACGCCTCCTCGGGGGCCGCCTGCGCCGCGGCCAGGCTGGTCTGAAGCGCCGCCGCCAGCAGGGCAAGGGTTCGGGTCCAGGTCATGCGCCGGCTGCCGCAAGCAGGGCCCGCATGCCGACCCAGCGCGCGCGCGGGTGGGCCGCCCAGCGCACGAGCAATGCCTTCAGCAGCGCGAGCTCGGTGTCGTCCATCACGGCGTGGTGCAGCATCAGGCCGATCGCCGAAGGTCCATTCACATGCCGGGCCAGATCGGCGGCCACGCGCTGCGCCAATGGGTCACCAGCCTGGTCGGCCAGCCGGCGCTGGCGTGTCCAGTCGCTGTGGATGGGGAGTTCGCGCAAGGCTTTCTGCACGGGTGCAGCAGCGTCACGCGACAGCGCGGCAAAGCCCAAGCTGGCCAACTGCGCCGGTGTGTCGTCGGTGCAGCGGTTCCAGGGCGGCGTGAAGATCGGGTCGAGCCGTTCGCCGAAGGCGCGCGCCAACCGCTGGCGCCCGCGCTGCAGGTCGTGCAGCCGCGCAGCGGCGGGGCGCGCGCTGCCGAATTCGCACTTGCGGCCGCTGCTCTCGTGATTGGTGTGCGTGCAGCCGTGCTGGTGCACGCCCAGGGCCTGGCCCGTCATGCGCTGCATCAGCGTGCCGGCCAGCTGCGGCGTCAACGCGTCGGGGATCAGCGCCAGGTCGATCGGCACGCCGGCCGCCGCCACGGTGTCGAGCAGGGCCGTCAGGCGGGCGTCGTCCCAGCCCGCGTCATCGTCACGGATGAAGAAGGTCACCGGCGCCGTGGCCTGGTCCAGCGCATGCAGCAGCGCGTCGCTGGCGTGCGTCATGCGGCGTGCGTCATGCGGCGTCCCCCCGGCGCCGGGCCTGCAGCTGCAGCAGCAGCGTGGCGCTGCGGGCGGCACCGTCGAGGTCCAGCGCCGCGGCGCGTGGCAGGAAGGCCAGCAACTGCTGCAGGGCCTGCGCCAGCCGCGGGGCCGACAGCTCGGCCGCCGGCAGCACCTGCAACGCGCCGAGCGTGGCCATCCGGTCGGCGCGCACGCGCTGCTCGTTCTCGCCCTTGGCTTCGTAGGGCACCACCAGCGCTGGCACCGCGGCGCCGATGAGATCGAGCGCGCTGTTGTAGCCGCACTGGCTGAGCGAGGCGCGCGCGCCGCGCATCTCGGCCACCATGTCGCTGACGTGGTGCACCAGTTCGATGCCGGGCACACCCTGGGCCATCTGCTGCAGGCCCTGCCAGGCGGCATCGGGCAGGAAAGGGCCGCTGATGATGCGCAGCGGCAACGGATCGGGCAACAGCGCACGGGCCTGGATCGCACAGCGGAACAGGTCTTCGCCAACGATGCCGCCGCCGGCCGACACCAGCAGATGCGGCCCGCGTACGACGTGGGCGGCGGCCGCGCGTTGCGGCACCACGTAGCCGCTGTAGAGCACCGGCGTGCGCATCGCCCGGCGTGGGCGGAAGCTGTCTTCCAGCCGCGCAAAGGCCGGATCGGCATGCACCAGCACGGCGTCGAAATAGCGGTCGGCCAGCCACTGCGCGCGGTCGTCATGGTGCTGCTGGTCGCGCCGGGCGTCGACCAGGATGTCGCGCAGGCTGCACACCACGCGCGCCGGATGCGGCAGGCGCCGCGCGCGGCGGATCAGCGGCAGGATCTCGCCGGCGAACTTCTTGCGGCCGAAGGGAAACAGTTCGACCAGCAGCACGGCCGGCCGCGTGCGTTCGACGGCGGCGTCGATCCGTGCGCGGCGTTCGGCCATCGCCGTGGCCACGTCCTGTTCGGCGCCGCGGCTGATCACGGTGTGGCCGTCGTCCATGCCCAGCGGCGGCAGGTCGATGCACTCGATGCCGGCCGGCACCGGCACCCCCGGTGGCAGCCGGCCACCGTTCAGAAACACGACGTTGAAATGCTCGCGCAGCGCGGCCGCGAGCGCGAACGAGCGCGTCAGGTGGCCGATGCCCAGCGAGTGCTGGCAGTAGAACAACAACGATTCACGCATGGCGGCGCTCGACCAGGGCCAGGTAGGCGCCGCGCCGGTGCAGCAGCGCTTCGTGCGCGCCGGCTTCGACGATGCGCCCACCCTGCAGCACCAGCACGCGGTCGAAGCGCGCCATCTCGGTGTAATCGTGCGCGATCACGATCATCGTGCGGTGACGGTGGACCTGAGCCACGGCTTCGTGGATCAGCCGCGCCGAGACCGCGTCGATCGAGGCCGTGGGCTCGTCCATGACCAGGATCGGCGGCTGCTTGACCAGCGCGCGCGCCAGGCACAGGCGC
Source organism: Rubrivivax sp. (assembly GCA_031408155.1). Taxonomy (GTDB): domain Bacteria; phylum Pseudomonadota; class Gammaproteobacteria; order Burkholderiales; family Burkholderiaceae_C; genus Rubrivivax. The sequence continues at coordinate 8,568 of JANOJJ010000054.1, read as the reverse complement.
TGGCGCTGGCCACCCGACAGCGACGCGGCGCGTTCGCCGAGCTCGGTGTCGTAGCCTTGCGCCAGGTCGATGATGAACTCGTGCGCACGGGCGGCACGGGCCGCGGCCTCGATGTCGGCCATCGGCGCATCGGGCCGGCCGTAGGCGATGTTCTCGCGCACCGACACGCCCAGCAGCAGGTTGTCCTGCAGCACGATGCCGATCTGCTGGCGCAGGCTTTCGCGGGTGTAGCGGCGGATGTCGACGCCGTCGAGCAGGATGCGGCCCTGGCTGGGCTCGACCAGGCGCAGCAGCAGGCTCACCAGCGTCGACTTGCCCGCACCCGAAGGCCCGACCAGCGCCACGTGCTCACCCGCGGCGATGCGCAGCGACACCCCGTCGAGCACCGGGCGCTGGTCGGCATAGCCGAAGCTCACGTCCTCGAACACGATCTCGCCGGCCGGGGTCTGCAGTTCCAGCGCGTCTGGCGCATCCTCGATGTCGGGCCGCAGGGCCAGGATCTCGCTCACCCGTTCGGCGCTGACAGCCGCGCGCGAGACCTTGGCCGACAACTTGCCCAGCTCGCGCACCGGCTTGTACAGGCTGTTGATGTAGGCCACGAAGATCAGCAGCTCGCCCGGCGACAGGCGGCCGGCCAGCACCTCGCGCGCACCCAGCAGCACGGTGATGGCAGTGCCGGCGGCGCTGATCACGGCAATCGCCTTGAGCACCGCGCCGCTGGCCCGCGTGGCGCGCATGCCGCTTTGGTAGTTGGCCTCGATCTGGCGCTGGAAGCGGCCTTCCTCGAACTGCTCGCGGCCGAAGGACTGCACCAGCGCGATCGACGACAGCACCTCATTCAGGCGCGAGCTCATGCGGCCCTCGTTCTTGCGCTGTTCACGCGCCGAGGCCTTGACCTTGCGGTTAAGCAAATGGATCACGCCCAGCAGCGGCGGCAGCGTGGCGCTGACCACGGCCGCGAGCTGCCAGTTGAGCATGAACATCACCGCCAGCATCGCCAGCAGTGTCAGGCCGTGGCGGACGAAGGTCAGCGCCCAGTCGGCGAACAGGTCGCGCAGCTGGTTGGTGTCGCTCGCCACCTTGCTCATCAGCTCGCCGGTGCCGGCCTCGCGGTGGTAGGCCAGCGACAGCCGTTGCAGGTGGGCGAACAGCTCGCTGCGCAGCCGCCAGGTGATGCCGTGGCCGACGCGCGCGCTGGTGTAGAGCTGCAGGTACGACAGGCTGCCTGACACCAGCGCGATCATGGCGATGGCCCCGGCCAGCGCCAGCAGGGCCGGCCAGGCGCCCAGCTCCAGCAGCGGCTGCAGCGCGTGCAGGGTGGTCGGCAGCGGCCGCGCCAGCAGCACATGGTCGAAGATGATCTTCAGCGGCCACGGTGCCAGCAACTCGGCGGCCACCACGCCCAGCAGCGCCAGCGCGGCCAGCAGCACCGACGCGCGCCGCTCGCGCAGGCATTGCAGGACCAGCGTGCGCAGGCGGTCGTGGCCGGTGGCAGGTTTCATGTGGCTAGCTCCCGCAGCAGGGTTTCGGTGCGCGTCAGGCGCAACTCGACGAGCTGCTGCCAGTCGGGGCGCTGGAATATGAACGCGCGGCTGACCTGCAGCAAGGCCTGCACGGCGCGCTGCCAGGCCAGCGTGGCCGGGCACAGACGCTCGGGCGCGCCGCGTGCATAACCGTCAAGCAAGGCCTGCGTCAGGGCGTCGCAGCTCGCAGCCGGCAGCGGCGTCTGTTCGAGCTTGACGATGAACCCGGCCAGGTCTTCCATCGGGTGGCCCAGACAGAATTCGTCGAAGTCGAACAGCACCACGCGGCCGTCGTCGATCCAGATCTGCTCGGGGTGGAAGTCGCCGTGGATCAGGCTCGGCACGCTTGCGGGCAGCCGTTCGGAGGCCAGCTCCAGCGCCTGCGACACGGCCAGCGCACGTGCCGCCAGCGCCGGCGCCGCGCGCGCGATCTTGGTCTGCCGCCGCCGCACCTCCGCCAGCCAGTGCGTGAGCGGGCGCTGCTGATCGGTCGGCAGTGCCGCCGCGTGCACGTGGGCCAGGGCCAGCCCGACGGCAAAGAAGTCAGGCCCGGCGCCGGCTTGGCGGGCGCGGTCGAGCAGGGGCACGCCGCGTGCTGCTGCCTGCCACAAGGTGCGCGTGGCGCTGTCGCAGCCCAGCGGTTGGGCCACCAGCGGGGCGGTCGGGTCCAACTGCGCAACGCGCCAGAAGTGTTCGAAGCGCTGCAGCAGGGCCGGCGCCCGGTCGTCGACGAAGGTCTTGCCGTAGACCACGCGCTGGCCCTCGTTACCCGGCACGCGCTGGACGTAACGCAACGTCGCACGCGTCTGCGGCACATAGCGCAGGACGTCGCAGGCCAGCACCGGCAGCCGCCCGTGCAGCGGGTCGGGCGGCAGATGGGCGGCGGCCCGCGCGGGGTCGAGCAGCGTGCCCAGTTGCGGCAGGCCGGGGTCGTTCGGCCAGGCCCAGAGCAGCATGTCGAGCTCAGGTACATGGACCACCGGCGCGCCGAAGTCGGGCCGGGTCGTGGCCGTGGCACGGGCACCATCGATGCCGGCCGCGCTGGCGCCGTCGCGGTAGACCTTGCCGAACAGGCGCTGCGCGCCGACTCGGCCGCTGGCGGCTTCACGCAGGTCGGCTTCGAGCCAGAGCACGATCGGGTGCGGGTCACGCTGCCTGGAACTGCTGCGCCGGGCGCTCAGCACGCGCAGTTCGTCGAGCAGCAGCGAACCGTCGGCGCAGCCGGGCAGGCCGCGCTGCAAGGCCTGGCGCAGCTGTTCGAGGTCGAACGGCGCCGACGGGTCGGACCAGGGGGTCTGGGTGTCAGGCTTCATGTCGGGGTCGGATCGGCCACGGCGTCGAGGTTGCCGGCCGCCAGCACCTGCTGTGCCAAGGCGAGCAGGCGGCCGGTCTGCGCAAAACGGCCGGGCTTGAGGTTGACCACGCAGCGCCAGGCGCGCTGGCAGGTCAGCTGGTAGGCCACGCTCCAGGCCAGCATGCGCTCGCCGGCGCGCTCGCCACTGACCTGGGCATGCGCTTGCGTGAATGCACGGCAGGCCGGCAGTGCGGCCGCCAGGTCGCTGCCGCCCAGCAGCGCACGGATCAGCAGGTCGGCGATCCACGCGCCCAGGTCGAGCAGCGCCGGCCCGCGCCGTGCGGTGTCGAGGTCGATCAGGCCGAGCGCACCGTCAGCCGCCTGCAGCAGGTTACGGGGGTGGAGGTCGCCGTGCAGCGTGACCTGCGGGCAGTGCGCCAACTCGCTGACCTGCAGCGCCAGCGAGCGCGCCAGGGCCTGCGCCGGTGCGGTCCAGGCCGGGTCGACCTGAAGCAGGGTGTCGGCCACCTCGCGCGGGCGTTGGCGCAGGGCTTCGAGCGTCCAGGCGTCAGCGCAAGGTGCCGGCGTGGCATGCAGTTCGGCCAGCAACGCACCGATCCGGGCAGACGTGGCTGCATCGACCTGCGGCGCCAGGTCGAGCAGCGCCTGGCCGGGCAGGGCGGCCTGCCAGTGCAGCCCGCTGGCGGGCTGCCACAGCAAGGGCCTGGGCGTGACGAGTGCACCGCGAGCCTGCGCGCTGCTGCTGTGCAGGGCCTGCATCAGGGCCTGGGTCGACGCGCCGTCCTTGTCGGCATCGGCCTTGGCGTAGACGACCACCTCGCGGCCGTCGTCGAGCTGCAGCCCGACGCGCGCCGTCAGCCGATGTTCCGGCACCACCTGCGCCAGGCTGACGTGGTGGCCGAGCACACGGGTGCCGGGGCCGCACAGGGCCGCGGCCACTTCGGGCAGCCAGCGCTCGCGCAGGGCTGCGGTGTTGCTGAGCGACGTGGCGGCGGCGAGCTTGGCGTCGTTCGGCCACCAATGCGACACCATGCCGAGCGCGGCGTCATGCGTCACTCGCGGCCCGGTCGCAGTCCGGTGCAAGGGACGGTCCAGCGCCTTGGCGTGGCGGCGCGCCGATTCACCCGGGCCGCAGAAACGGGCGGCTACGCGCTGATCGACCGGCCTGCCGTCCGGGTCGCGGCCTTGCAGCCGGTACGACACGGCCAGGTTGCGCCGCGGCCGGTACTTGATGCGGTCGACCCGGCACGACAGCGCGAAGCCCGGCAGCTCGGCTGCGAAGTGCTCGGTCATTGCATCGTCGTTCAAGGCCTGCGCCAGTTGCGGCAGTGCGGGGTCGCGCGGCAGGAGGCACGAGCTCATGACTTCAATGCCTGGTGCGGCGTGGTCAGGAGCACATGGCGTCCGTCGCAGCGCAGCGCTGCGTCGGCAGGCGCGTGCGCCGCCTGCAGCGAACCGTCGGCGGCCAGCCGCAGATGCAGCCAGCGGCCGTGGAATTCGAAGTTGCGCCAGCGCCAGGTCTGCGCCCGCGGGCCGTGCCACCACAGGTCCGTATGCGGTTGCGGTTGCGGTTGTTTATCCGGTTGCGTGTGCGCGCCGTCGGGCCGCTCGACCAGCAGGGCCGGGGCGGTGTCGACGCTGCCGTCGACGGCAACGGCGCGCGCATCGATGCGGGGCGCCTGGTCGCGCCAGGGCAGCAGCACGCTGTCGAAGCGGGCGTCAGCCGCGCGCAAGGTGCTGCGCAGCCTGGGGGCCGGCGACTTGTGACCGTAGCGCTGCGACACCCAGCCGGTTTCGAGGCTGGCTCGGAGGCCGGCGCTTCGCAGCTGAAGCAGGCTCAGGCCCGGGCTGGTCAGCCGCACGGCGTCGTCGAGGTCCAGTTCGGTGGCGCCGTGGGCAGCGGCGCCGAGCTGGAAATGCAGCGCGTAGTCGTGCTCGCTGGCGGCCGTCAGATGGTCGCTGACGATCCACAGGTCGCCCCCGATGCAGGCGACCACGCGCTCGTGCACGGCGTCGTACTCGTGGCTGGCGGCGCGGCCGTGCAAGAGCGCGAAGCCCGGTGCCCAGGCGCCTTCGATCAGCGCCGCCTGCGGCGCCGGACCGCTGATCTTGTGCCGCACCGAACCCTGGGCATGGCGCGACGCTTGGTTGATCGCCTTGGCCACGTAGCGTGTCTGCTGCAGGCCGTCGACGCAGACCGTGTTGTGCGCCGCGGTGCCGCGGAAGTGGACCCGCCAGTTGGTGGCGCTGTCGTCGTCGGCGGCCTCGCTGTAGGTGTAGCGGCCCGGGTCGACGATCAGCGAACGGCCGAAGGCCGCCAGCTCGAAGCTCAGGCAGTCGAGGTGGCCGTGGTTGCCTTCGCCCAGTGGGCCGCTGTCGAACACCAGGTACTGCGCGTCGGCAAAGTCCTCCGGCCCGCGGCCCCAACTGCTGCGCAGCACCGAGTAGCCGCTGTCGGCGAAGTGCGCGAGCAGCCGGTCGGGCGCACGCCCGTGGGCACCGCCGCTGGCGACCCAGCGCATGTCGTCACGCTTGAACAGGTCTGCGCCCTGCGCCAGCAACGCGCGCCAGTTGCGCGCGTCGCCATCCGACAGGCTGGGCACCACCCCGTCGGGCTTGTGCACGTGCAGGCTGAATTCCAGTGCGCGTTCGAGCAGTTCGTCCATCCGCGGCGGCAGCGGCACGCCGTTGCGTACGGCCAGCGTGCGCACATGCAGCCAGTTGCGCAGCGCCAGGTGGTGGTAGTCGGTCGACAGCTCGCAGTGCACACCGTCGGGCAACAGGTCGGTCTGCATGTTGGCGACGGTCTGCTCGAGCGCGAAGCGGCGCCAGCTCGCGGCCTGCGCCATCTCGGGCAACGCGACGCCGGCCAGGAAGATGGCGTACAGCTCGAGCGTGCGATGGTTGCGCTTGGGCGTGAGGTGCTCGCACAGGTGCTCGACCTGGCGCTGGATCGAGACCAGCATGCGGCGCACGAAGGCAGCGTCCACCGCTGCCAGCGCTGCGTCGGTCGCCGCTGGGCGCGACGGATCATGAAAGACGAAGGCGCGCAGGCTGTAGATCCAGTTCTGCACCCGCCGACCGGTCACGTCGGCGGCAATGAAGTCGACCGGCACGAGCTCCATCCAGCCATCCACCAGCTCGGTCCAGCGGCGCACGTAACGTGCATCACCCGTGGCCAGGAATTCGCGGCCGAGTCCGGCGGCGTAGTAGAACTTGTGCAGCAGGATGTGCCACTCGACGTCGCGGCTGGGGTTGTGCAGCCAGTCGGGCCTGGTGCCCAGCTCGTGTGTTTCGCCGTTGAACTCGAAGCGGCCCTGCAGCAGCGCGTCGATGCGCTCGGGCGTGCATTCCTCGGCGTCGACCACCAGCTCCACCCGCACCGGACGCGGCGAGCGCAAATGGGCCAGCAGTGCGCCGTCGTCGAGCTCGCTCCAGGGCGCGCTGAAGATGTCGCCGGCCGCGGTGCTGGCGCGCAGGGCGTGGTCGGCGATGGCGACGGTCATGCGCGCGCTTCCTGCAAGCAGGCCTGCGGCGCTGCGCGCTGCTCGAGCTCGGCCAGGAACAGCTCGCACAGGGCGACCGTGGTGCGGCGCGAGTCGAAGCGCTCGACGATGCACTGGCGAGCGTCGCGCGCCAAGCGCGCGTGCAGCTTGTCGTCGGCGATCACGCAGTGCAGCGCTTCGGCCAGTGCGGCGGCGTCGCGCGGCTCGACCAGCAGGCCGTGCACGCCGTCGTCGATCAGCTCGGGGATGCCCGAGATGCGCGTCGACACCACCGGCACGCCCATCGCCATGGCTTCGGCCAGCACGTTGGGAAAGCCGTCGCGGTCGCCGTCGGCCATCACCTGGCAGGGCAGCGCGAAGACACGGGCGCGCGCGTAGATGGTGCGCAACTCGTCCTGCGCCACCGCGCTCTTGAGCTGCACCTGCGCGCTCAGGCCGCGCTGCATGATCATGCGGCGCATGCTGTTGTAGGCACTGCCGCGCTCGCCGACGATCAGGCACTGGAAGGCCACGCCCTTGTCGCGCAGCAGCGCGCAGGCTTCGATCAGGTGGTCGAAGCCCTTCTTCTCGACGAAGCGGCCGACCGACAGGATCAGCGGCGCGGTGCCCGGCGCGACCAGCGGGCGCTGCAGGGCGGGGGTGAAGAAGTCGGTGTCGAGCCCGTGGTAGATGGTGTGCACGTCGCACGGCCGCGGGTGGCGGCCGCGCAGCACCTCGGCGTTGGCGCAGGTGCAGGTGGCCACGAAGCGCGCGCCGCCGAGCTTGCGCTCGAGCAGCTGGCCGGGGTTGAGCTCGGCCTGGTAGATGTCCTTGGCGTGCGCGGTGAAGCTGTAGCCCAGGCCCGTCATGCGGCTGGCCAGCCAGGTGATGGTGGTCACGCCGTGGCAGAAGTGGCCGTGCAGATGGCCGACGTCGCCTGCGCGCAGCACCTCGGCGGCAATCTCGCCGGCCTGCAGGAATTCCTTGATGAAGACCTTGCGCAAGCGCGTCTGGCCGCGGTGGTCGGGACCGCGGTGGCGCCAGGCCAGCGCCAGCGCCGAGCCGAGCGCCGCGGCCCAGCGCAGCGGGTGCTGCGCCACCACCGCGCCATGGGCGCGCCAGAAGCGCGGCAGGTTGTCGATCAGCCAGCCGGCCAGCGTCGTGCCCGACAGCGACGTGGCCTTGGGCAGGTAGGTCAGCGGGGCGCGGATGGCAGCCACCACCGGGTGCACGATGGGTTCGTTCTCACGCTTGACCGAGAACAGGCGCAGGCCCAGGCCCAGCCGTTCGAGCTGGTGGATCTCGTGCGTGATGAAGGTCTCCGACAGTCGCGGATAGCCATTCATCACGTAGGCCACCTTGGCCCGGGTGGCGCCGGCTTCAGGCGACGGCGCAGCTTGTGGCATGGGCATGTTGGTTCTCCAGCAGTTGCAGCACGAGGCGCAGGTTGTGGTCGTTGTCGAAGTGGGTGATGACGCTGCATCGCGCCACGGCGGCGAGTTCGCGGCCGAGCTGCGGTTGTTCGATCAGGCGCGAGATGGCGTCGGCCAGTGCGGCCGGGTCGTCGGGCTCGACCAGCAGGCCGTTGCGCTGGTGCTGCACCAGCTCGGGGATGCCCGATACGCGCGTGGCCACCACCGGCACGCCGCTGGCCATGGCTTCGAGCAGCACGTTGGGAATGCCGTCGCGGTCACCGTCGGCGGCGATGCGCGACGGCTGCACGTAGACCGCGGCGCGCGCGTAGCGTTCGATCACCTGGTCGCGCGCGAGCTTGCCGGCCAGGCGCACCTGGTCGGCCAGGCCGTACTCTGCGATCAACGCGGCCAGCCGGTCGTGCTCTTCGCCGTAGCCGACGATTTCGCAGCGAAAGGGCACGCCGCGGCCGTTCAGCAGCCGGCAGGCTTCGATCAGCGTGTCGAGGCCCTTCTTGGCGCGCAGCCGGCCCACGCTCAGGATCAGTGGCACCAGGCTGGGCGCCAGGCGCCGGGTCGGGCTGAACACGCCGGCGTCGATGCCGTGGTACATGCGGTGCACCCGCGCGTCGGGCGCCATCGTGCGCAGCGTGCGGCAGTTGAAGTCGGTGCAGGTGACGGTGAAGCGCGCTGCGCTCATCTTGCGCCGCAGGTCGGCGGGGTCGGACAGGTAGATGTCCTTCGCGTGGGCTGAGATCGAGAACGGCAAGCCGCTCATCGCCGACACCAACTCGGCCACGTCGGCTGGCCGGGAGATGAAGTGCGTGTGCAGA
>JANOJJ010000035.1:0-2160 GCA_031408155.1 Rubrivivax sp. | reverse complement strand
CGTGCCGCGCTGAACCTGGCCTTCCTGGATGGCCTCGTCACCAGCGACTTCGCCTGGCGCAGCAAGCTCCGGCCGATCAAGAACGCGGACCGACGGCGCGAGCTGTACCTCGACCGCGCCCAGCGTCTCAAGTTCATCGAGAAAGCGCCGCCGGACCTTGCAGCCTACCTTCGCGGTCTCTGCCAGCTACCCCTGCGACCTGGTGCCTTGGCCAAGCTCACCGCAGGCGACTACGACAAACGTCTTAAGGTGCTCAAGGTTGGCCAAGACAAGGCGGGCAAGGACCGGCGGATCAAGATCCCCGATGTCACCGCGACATTCTTCGAAAAGGCCTGCATGGACAAGTTGCCATCAGCCCCACTGCTTGCGCGTGCGGACGGCAAGGCCTGGAACAAGGACGCATGGAAGGGTCCGGTAACGGAAGCTGCAGCGGCTGCCAAGCTGCCCGATGGAACCACAGCCTACACTTTGCGCCACAGCGTCATCAGCGACCTGGTTCACGACGGCCTGGATCTGCTGACCGTGGCGCAGATCTCTGGGACCAGCGTCGCCATGATCGAACGCCATTACGGGCACCTACGAAGCGAAGTGGCAGCAAGCGCCTTGGCCAAGCTTGCGTTGTGAGCCTCCTCCATCGCTGCCGGGCATCAATTGAGCGGCGCTTGCCGACGCGCGAGCCCATGCGTCCAAACGGGAGTTGCGCAAACCCGCGATGCGGCAGGAGTTCGTCAATGCGGCTGGCCGGCTGCGCAGGCAACGCTCGATTACGTCGCGCATGGAGGCGTCCGGGTCGCGGCCGCTCAGGGGGGTTTAGTGGACCGATGCTCTGACGCTGTTGATTTCCATCTCGAAGTGATCCACTTGGCCCGGTGATTTCCACCCAAATCTGATCCACGCAAGAACCCTAACCTGCTGCTTTATGCGGCAGGGAGCACAAGGAGTGATTGACGTGGCGACACTGAGTGTCATCAGGCGGTGGGCATTGCGCGAGCAGTTGTCCATCCGCGAGATTGCCAGGCGCACGGGCCTGTCTCGCAACACCATCAAGAAGTACCTGGCCGCCGGCGTGGTCGAGCCGCGGTACGCCAAGCGAGTCAGCCCGAGCAAGCTCGATGCCTTCGCCGACAAGCTGGCCAAGTGGCTGACCGACGAGGCGACGAAGTCGCGCAAGCAGCGGCGCACGATCAAGCAGATGCACGCCGACCTCGTGGCGCTGGGCTTTGCCGGCTCGTACGGCCGCGTAGCCGCCTTCGCACGCGCCTGGCGTGCACGCCGCCACGAAGCCGAGCAGACCACCGGCCGCGGCAGCTTCGTGCCCTTGGTCTTCGCCCCGGGCGAAGCCTTCCAGTTCGACTGGAGCGAAGACTTCGCCGTCATTGCCGGCGAACGCATGAAGCTGCAAGTCGCGCACTTCAAGCTCAGCCACAGTCGCGCGTTCCTGTTGCGCGCCTACCCACTGCAAACGCACGAGATGCTGTTCGACGCCCACAACCACGCCTTTGCGACGTTGGGCGGCGTGCCCCGGCGCGGCATCTACGACAACATGAGAACGGCCGTGGACCGGGTGCGCCGCGGCAAGGCGCGCGACATCAACCAGCGCTTTGCGGCCATGGCCAGCCACTACCTGTTCGAGCCCGAGTTCTGCAACCCGGCCTCGGGCTGGGAGAAGGGCCAGGTCGAGAAGAACGTGCGCGATGCCAGGCATCGGCTGTGGCAACAAGCACCGGCGTTCGACAACCTGGATGCCTTGAACGACTGGCTCGAAGCGCGCTGCAAGGCGTTGTGGGGCGAGATCGCGCACAACAAGCTGCCCGGCACGGTGGCCGACGTGTGGGCCACCGAGCAGCTTGCCTTGATGTCGCTGCCCAGACCCTTCGACGGCTGCATCGAGCACACCAAGCGCGTCTCGCCGACCTGCCTGGTGCACTTCGAGCGCAACCGCTACAGCGTACCGGCGTCTTATGCGAACCGCCCGGTGAGCCTGCGCGTGTATGCCGCTCGACTCGTCGTCGTGGCCGGGAGCCAGGTGCTGTGCGAGCACGCTCGCATCATCCACCGCCGCCACGACGCGCTGGGGCAGACGGTGTACGACTGGCGCCACTACCTGGCGGTACTGCAGAGGAAGCCCGGTGCGCTGAGGAATGGCGCGCCGTTCACGGA
>JANOJJ010000016.1:0-4828 GCA_031408155.1 Rubrivivax sp. | reverse complement strand
GTTGTCGACGCGGTCGCGCACGACCTCCATCTCGAACTCTTTCCAGCCGATCAGGCTCTCTTCGATCAGCAGTTCCTTTGTCGGCGACAGGTCCAGGCCGCGCCGGCAGATCTCGTCGAAATCTTGCGGGTTGTAGGCGATGCCGCCGCCGGTACCGCCCATCGTGAAGCTGGGCCGGATGACGATCGGGAAACCCGAAAGGGCGGATTGCCCGCCGAGTTCAGCCTGGATGCGACGCTGTACCGCCAGCGCCTCTTGCATCGAGTGCGCGATGCCGCTCTTGGCCGATTCGAGACCGATCGACGTCATCGCGTGCTTGAACTTCATGCGATCCTCGGCCTTCTCGATGGCCGTCTCGTTGGCGCCGATCATCTCCACGCCGTGCGTTGCCAGCACACCGTGCCGGTGCAGGTCGAGCGCACAGTTCAGCGCCGTCTGCCCGCCCATGGTCGGCAGCAGTGCCATCCTTTCGGCGGGAAAGGCCAGCCGCTCCTTGGCGATGATCTTCTCGACCATCTGCCAGGTGATGGGCTCGATGTAGGTCACATCGGCCATCTCCGGGTCGGTCATGATGGTCGCCGGGTTACTGTTGACGAGGATGACCTTGTAGCCCTCTTCTCGCAGTGCCTTGCAGGCCTGGGCGCCGGAGTAGTCGAACTCGCAGGCCTGGCCGATGACGATCGGTCCGGCGCCGATGATGAGGATGCTGTCGAGGTCGGTGCGTTTGGGCATGGTCGGGTTCCGGGGTCAGGGGGTCTGGATGCTGCGCACCGGCAGCAAGTCGTCGGCTTCGAGCATGCGCAACAAGGCCGCCGTGGCATGCACCTCGAGCACCGGCCAGACCTCGGCGATGCGCGCGCGCGCCGCGTCATGGCTGCCGGCCTCGTGCATGGCGACGGCGTGGTCACAAGCACACAGGGCCAGCGAAGGCCACAGCGCCGGTTGCTGCACGAATTGCAGCAAGGCACCAACCGCCAGGCCGAGCGTGGCCTGGGCTGCAGACTCGCGACGCCGCAGTTGCACCAGTCCACGCGCCCAGTGCAGACAACCCTGCGTCTGCAGCGACAGCGCACCGGCGTCGAGCGTGTCGAGCAACGACTCGGCAATCTCGATGCTGCCGAAGCGAGCCTGTGCGAGCGCATGGTCGGCCTGTCGTTCCGGGTCCTGGGGGTTGATCTCGTGCGCCTTGACCATCAGGGCGACATAGCCCGCGCTGTCACCGGCCATCAGGTGCGCCGAGGCCACGCGTGTCTCGAAGGCGCCGGGTTGCCTGGTCATGCGCTTGCGCCAAGGCTCCAGCCGCGGCAGCACCTCGGACAAGGCATGGTCCCGCGCATAGATGCAGGCCAGGCGCAGATCGAGGTCGAAATCCAGCTCGGGCCTGGTCGCGCTGACGCCGCGCAGTTCCTTCGCCAGCTCCCGCACGGCTTCCCAGTTGCCCACCGCGTACTGGCGCAGCAAGCGCTGATAGCGGTCGGCATGGCGAAAATTCCAGGCCCTCAGCGCAAAGGGCGCGGCCGCTGCCAGCACGCCGGCGCCGACCCAGGTCGGGTCGCCACGCGCCAGGCCATAAACCACCAGCGCGGCATCAGCAAGCAACCACAGGCGCGCGTGCAAAGCCTGCTCGAGCAGCACCGCCTGCAACGTGGGGGCCTGCAGAAAGGACTGCCTGAAGCGCGCCAGATCGCGTCGCTGGCTCTCGCTCGGGTCGGGCGGCGGTTCATCGGCCTGGCGCTGAGTCGCCTCTGTGCGCAGCACCACCTGCGTCAGTCCTAGCCGCTCCAGTTGCTCGCGCGCGGCCACCAGCGACGGCGCATTGACGAAACCCTCGGTCTTGTTGCCGTCGACCGTGATGGCCGAGTAGAGCAGCTTGGCCATCACCCCTGGTCAGGCCTGTTCCATCAGGGCCATGAAGCGGTCAAACAGGTAGCCGATATCGTGCGGGCCGGGCGATGCTTCGGGGTGGCCCTGGAAGCAGAAGGCTGGCCGGTCCGTGCGCGCCAGCCCTTGAAGGGTGCCATCGAACAGGCTGACGTGGGTCGCCCGCAGCGTCGCCGGCAGGGACTTCTCATCGACCGCAAAACCGTGGTTCTGGCTGGTGATGCTGACGCGGCCGCTGACCAGGTCCTGCACCGGGTGGTTGGCCCCGTGGTGGCCGAACTTCATCTTGAAGGTGCGTGCACCCGAGGCCAGGGCCAGGATCTGATGCCCAAGGCAGATGCCGAAGGTGGGCTTGCCACCGGAGACGATCGCGCGCACGGCTTCGACGGCGTAGTCGCACGGCTCGGGGTCGCCCGGGCCGTTGCTCAGGAAGACGCCGTCGGGCTTGAGCCGAAGTACATCGGCGGCCAGCGTCATGGCCGGCACCACGGTGACGCGGCAACCGCGGCTGGCCAGCATGCGCAGGATGTTGCGCTTGACGCCGAAGTCGAACGCCACCACGTGGTGACGCGCGTCGCGCTGTCGGCCATAGCCTTGGCCCAGGCGCCACTCGGTCTCGGTCCAGTCGTAGGGCTGGTCCACGCTCACGACGCGGGCCAGATCCTGGCCGGCCATGGCCGGCGCAGTCCGGGCGGCAGCCAGCGCGGCGGCAATGTCGTCGGCCCCGACGCTCGCGCCCGTTGCAAAGGTGGTGATGGAGCCGTTCTGGGCGCCGCCGGACCGCAGCACGCGGGTCAGCCGGCGGGTGTCGATATCGGCCAGCGCGACCACGTTCTCGCGCTGCAGGTAGTCAGACAACGTCATCGTGGCGCGGAAGTTCGACACCCGCACCGGCAGGTCCTTGATGATCAGGCCTGCGGCGTGGACCCTGGCGGCTTCGACGTCCTCGACGTTGACGCCGGTGTTGCCGATGTGCGGACAGGTCAGGGTGACGATCTGCCGGCAGTAGCTGGGGTCGGTGAGGATCTCCTGGTAGCCGGTCAGCGCGGTGTTGAACACCACTTCACCGACCGTGCGGCCAGGCGCGCCGATCGAGGTGCCGACAAAGGTCGTGCCGTCTGCCAGGGCAAGCAAGGCGGGTGCCGACGCGGGAAAGAGTGCACCCGGCGGGTCGCTCGGCCAGGCTGTCGACGGTACGGTTGGCAGTGCGCTCAGCAACGAAGGACTCCGGGATTCGCATGCCCAGCGTCACAGCGTCACCCCCCTGACGAGAATGAATCCGAGGGAAAACCGAGGTTGGACTTCGCTAGGCTGCGGTGTTGACAGGTAAACCGTGAAATTATAGCCGCCCAAGGTTGCCTCTTGCGGGTGCGACAGCGGCGCCAGCCCGGTGCCTGGACGAGAGCGTCGGCAGCGCTGATCGTAGGCGGCTGCGTGCTGTTGATCAGGCGCTGAGCGCCGCGATGCCGGCGCGGGCGATCTGCGCGTCCTCGGCGCTTTTGACGCCGCTGACACCCACCGCGCCGATGCAATGCCCGTCGACCACGATCGGCACGCCGCCTTCGAGCATGCCCAGCAGTGGCGCGCTCAGGAAGGACTGGCGGCCCTGATTGATCATGTCCTCGTAGACCTTGCTCTCACGTCGGCCCAGGGCCGCGGTCTGCGCCTTGGCCGGGGCGATCTGGGCCGAGATCGGTGCAGCCCCATCCAGGCGCTGCAGCCACAGCAGGTGGCCGCCGTCGTCAACGATGGCGATGCTCACCGCCCACTGGTTGGCGTCCGCTTCAGCCTGGGCGGCGGCTGCGATGCGACGGGCGTCGTCCAGGGTCAGCATGGGCTTGTTCTTCATGGTGGTCGTCACAGTCAAAGGCAGCGACCTTAGCCGATGGCTCGACGCCCGCCAAGCAGTTGCGCGCGCCGCCCGCGTGATTGCCGCCACCGGTGCTGGGGTCATCGTCAGCGCCGGCGGGTGCGCCCTACAATCAAGACTGCTTCAAATGCTCCAGGAGGTCGCATGAACTCGAACGTGGAAGTCCTGCACGGCTCTGCCGGCGCGCTCGGCGCCGAACGCCAGCGCGTGCTGCGCAACACCTATGCGTTGTTGGCCCTGTCGATGTTGCCCACCGTGCTGGGGGCCTGGATCGGCGTGCAGACCGGCATTGCCGCTGCGATGTCGCCGATGGTAGGGCTGATCGTCTTCCTGGGCGGCGCCTTCGGTCTGATGTTCTTGATCGACAAGTACAAGAACTCCAGCCTCGGCGTTGTGCTGTTGCTGGGCTTCACGTTCTTCATGGGCGTGATGCTGTCGCGCCTGCTGGGCATGGTGCTGGCCAAGGGCAACGGCGGCGAACTGGTGATGATGGCCTTTGCTGGCACCAGCGCGGTGTTCTTCGGCATGGCCACGCTGTCCAGCGTGATCAAGCGCGACCTTTCGGGCATGGGCCGCTTCCTGTTCATCGGTGCCATCTTGCTGCTGGTGGCGGGCATCGCCAACGTCTTCATCCAGAGCAGCGCACTGATGATCACGCTGGCGGTACTGGCGATCGGCATCTTCTCGGCCTTCATCCTGTACGACCTCAAGCGCGTGCGCGACGGCGAGGAAACCAACTACGTGACCGCCACGCTTGGCGTGTACCTCAGCGTGTACAACGTGTTCCAGAGCTTGCTGGCGATGTTCGGCATCTTTGGTGGCGATGACTGAGAGGCTGAAAGGCAATCGATCGCGCCCGCGCCGGGTTGGCCAAGGGCGCTGGGCAAGGCGCGGCGCGCAGCCCATGCTGGCCGCCTGGGCAAGCGACGCAACACGGCTCAGCGCCCTTGGGTACCCCGGCCCGAAGGGTGAGCCCCAGCAAGGGCCCACTCGTCGTTGCAAAGCCTCGCCGGGCCGAGCCCGGACACGAACAGTCCACACGGACTGTTCGTGCCTGGCGAGGAGCCGGAGCTCTGC
>JANOJJ010000003.1:0-1745 GCA_031408155.1 Rubrivivax sp. | reverse complement strand
AGGAGTTCGCTGGCCCACACCCGGTCTGGCGGGCGCGTTTCGACGACGCCTTGCAGACCCGGCTCTACGTCGATGCGCGCAGCGGCGAACTGCTGGCCGTGCGCACCGAGGCCTGGGTCTGGTACGACTTCTTCTGGCGGCGGCTGCACGTGATGGACTACGGCGGCGGCGAGGACTTCAACAACCCGCTGTTGCGTGCGGCCTCGCCGCTGGCGCTGGGCCTGGTGCTGACCGGGCTGGTGATGCTGGTGCTGGCGCTGCGCCGCGCGCGCGGCGGCGGGCTCAGCGATAGCTCGTCAGCAGGATGCTGGTCTCGGTGTTCTGGATGCCCTTGATCAGACGCACGCGTTCGAGCACCTGCGACAGCCCGGGCATCGAGTCGGCGCGCAGTTCGGCCAGCAGGTCCCAGCGGCCGTTGGTGTCGTGCAGCGCCAGCACGGCCGGTTCGCCCAGCAGGTGGGCGACCACGGCGCGGGTCTGGTTGCCGTCGACCAGCACCCCCATCCAGGCGCGGATGCCCTCGGGCTCGGATTCAGGCCGCAACTGCACGCGATAGCCGACGATGACCTGTTCATCCTCGAGCTTGCGCAGCCGATTGCTCACCGTGCCGCGCGACACGCCGAGCTTGGCTGCGAGCGTGGCCACCGGCGTGCGAGCGTCGGCGTGCAGCAGGGCGATCAGCTGGCGGTCGGTGTCGTCCATGACAGGCGGTTGGGCTGGGCTGGGCTGGGCAGGTCGGGTCAGTCGTCAGCCGCTGCGGCCGAGTTCCTCGGCCCGTGCCCGGGCCGCATGCAGTGCCTTGACGAAAGCCGCCCTGACGCCGCTGTCGTCCAGCGACGTGATTGCCGCCTGCGTAGTGCCGCCCCTGGAGGTGACCTGCGCGCGCAACTCGGCCGGCTGCAACGCTGACGCTTGCGCCAGCGCGGCCGCGCCGGCAAAGGTGCATTGCGCCAGACGCCGCCCCTGCTCGGCCGTCAGGCCCATCTCGGCGGCGGCCTGCATCATGGCTTCGAGGAAGTAGAAGACATAGGCCGGGCCCGAGCCCGAGATCGCGGTCACCGCGTCGAGGTCGTCCTCGCGCGCCACCCACAACGATTCACCGGTGGGCGCGAAGAGTTGCTCGACCTCGGCGCGTGCTGCGGCATCGACCTCGGGCCGTGCGAACAGGCCCGCGATGCCGCGCCCGATCAGTGCTGGCGTGTTGGGCATGGCGCGCACCACGCGCTCGCTGCCGCTGGCCTGCACGATGTCGGCGCAGCGGATGCCGGCCATCACGCTGAGCTGCAAGGCGCCGCCAAGCAGGCCGCTGCAGGCCGCAGCGGCCGGGCCAAAGACCTGCGGCTTGACGGCCCAGACCACGGTATCGGCTTGTGTCAGCGCCGCCGTGGCGGCGGGAAGTGCGGCGATGCCGAAGGCCTGCGCGAGTTTGTCGCGTTGCGGCTCGAAGGGCTCGACGACGAGGATCGAGGAACTCGGGCGGCCAGCCTTGATCAGCCCGCCGATCAGCGCGCTGGCCATGTTGCCGCCGCCGATGAAGGCGATCGGTGGACGTGTCATGGCTGTCAGTGTAGGGGCCGGGCCTGTCGATGCCTGGCGGTCGGCTGGCGGGCCCATCTTGTGCGACCGCAGGCCGACCCCACTATCCTTGAGCGCTTGCCGCTTCCTGGCCCATTTCATTTTTCTTGCTCACCATGCAGACCTCAGCCTCCAACCCTGCCTTTTCCTACGACGTCACCGACGCCGAC
>JANOJJ010000839.1:0-5121 GCA_031408155.1 Rubrivivax sp. | reverse complement strand
AGACCTGTTCGTGCGACCGGCGCACCGCGGCTTCGGGCTAGGGCACGCGCTGCTGCGCCGGCTGGCGCAACTGGCGATGGAACGCGGCTGCGGCCGCTTCGAATGGTCGGTGCTCGACTGGAATGTCAACGCCATCCGCTTCTACGAGCGCTTGGGTGCAGCCGTGCTGCCCGACTGGCGCATCTGCCGCGTCACCGGCGACGGCCTGCGCGATCTGGCCGGCGGCGACAAGGCCTGATTGCACTGCGTGCAGCGGCACAGCCGCTGGCTGCGGCGCTGGGATGCGGCCGCGCTGAACCAGATCGGCGTCACGCCGAGACGGCTTAGGGTGGCTGAGGTCTCGCGTCAGGCCTCCTGCCGGCCGTCACGGCAAAGGTCGAGATCAGCTTTTCCAGCGGCAGCCGGTGGTCGACGCTGCCTTCGCCCAGCACGCACTGGATGGCGCGTTGGGCCGCAGTCGTGTCCACCCGCAGTGGTGCGCTCAGTGGCGCGCCGTGCGCCGTGGTCAGGCAGGCCACCACGGGTGAAGTAATCATGCGGCCGCGCTGGACCACCACGCCGGTCTCGCCGGACACCAGACGCACATAGCTGCCGGGCGGGTAGATACCGAATTCCTTGACCAACGCCGCCGTCATCGGGTGGCCGGGGTCCTGCATGAACATCTGGCGCCCGGCCTGGTCGGCCGCCAGCGACTCGCGGTGCCAGCGCGACGACAGTTTGGCGGTGTACGTGTCGGCACGACGCACCAGTGAAGCCAATTCGCCCACATCGCGGCGGCCGGTCGGGTAGCCGCGGCCGTTCTCCTGCTCGTGGTGGCGCGCCACCGCCTGCAGCCAGTCGGCATCGTCGATGCCGGCTTGCATCAGCAGTTCGACGCTGCGCATCGGATGCGTCATCAGGTCGGCCCGTTGAGTGCGGGTCGGTCGCGTGCGCTGGCGCGCCAGTTCACCCTGCAGGTCGAGCATGGACAGGTTCATCGTCAGTGCGACCTTGAACACGCGCTCCAGCGTGCCGGTCTCCCAGCCCAGGCGCTGGCCGACCAGCCAACTGGTGATGGCGGCGTGCATCGAGCGGCGCGCACCGTAGGCCAGGTTGGTGTCGGCGTCGCGCGTCAAGACCTGGAAGATGGCCAGGTCGGGGTCGCGCTCGACCAGGCCCATCACGGCGTCGCTGGCGTCGTCGATGGCGTCGGTGAAGTTGTCGTCTGGCCGTTTCTGCAGCGCCCGACGGACCTGATCCAGGCCTTCGTTCCACAGGCGGGGCAGGGCTTCGCGCGGGGCGTGCAAGGCCCGTTCGCGCGCGCTTTGCAGGTCGTTCAGGTCGACCAGCGCGCCGCGTTCGAGCAGGGCCTGCAATTGATCGCTCGACTCGATCACCTGGCCGCGCGCGAGCAGCAGCGCCCGATCATCGTCGCGCACGTTGAAAGGCAACGGCCGGCCGACGGCCAGTCCGTGCCTGACGTTCGACAAGGCGGTCAAGGACAGGGCGGCAGCGTTGGCGCAGGGTGACGTCATTTCATCGGGTTTCGGCGCCGATAGGGAAAACTTGAACGACGGCCGCGTGCGACGGCGCCTTAGAGTTCAGCCATGAACACGACCGCTGATCCGCTCGACGTGCACGGCGCACTCCACCACGGATTGCGCTGGCAGGTGCCGGCGCGCTTGAGCATCGCCCAGCTGTGTTGCCGGCGCTGGGCGGCGGACCCGGTGCACGCGCGTCGCACGGCGGTGCGTTGGGAGACCGAAAGCGGCACCTCGGGCCGGCTGAGCTATGCCCAGTTGCAGCGGCAGGCCAACCGCCTGTCCAACGCCTTGCGCGCGCACGGCGTGGGCCCCGGCGACAGGGTGGCGCTGGTGATGCCGCAGCGGCCTGAGACCGCGATCGCCCATATGGCCGTCAACCAGCTTGGGGCGGTGGCGATGCCCTTGTCAATGCTGTTCGGTCCCGACGCACTGGAATATCGTTTGCAGGACAGCGGCGCCGTGCTGGCCATCGTCGACGAGAGCGCGATCGGCAACCTGCGCGCAGCGCGCGCGTCCTGCCCGGCCTTGCGCTGCGTGGTGGCAGCCGGTGCCGCGGCCGGCCAGGGCGACGTCGACTGGGCCGATCTGCTCGGCGGTGCATCGGCCCGTTTCGACCCCCACGACAGCGCCGCCGACGATCCCGCCGTGCTGATCTACACCAGTGGCACGACCGGTGCGCCCAAGGGCGCGCTAATCCCGCAGCGCGCGCTGATCGGCAACCTCAGCGGCTTCGTCTGCAGCCAGAACTGGTTTGGCGTCGACGATGACGAAGTCTTCTGGAGCCCGGCCGACTGGGCCTGGACCGGCGGCCTGTTGGACGCGCTGCTGCCCACGCTGTACTTCGGCCGTTGCATCGTTGCCTACCAGGGCCGCTTCAGCCCCGAGCGCGCCTTCGATCTGCTGCAGCGCCACCGCGTGACGCACAGCTTTCTGTTCCCGACCGCGTTGAAGGCGATGATGAAGACCGTGCCCGAACCGCGCGCGACCTACCGGCTGCACCTGCGCGCGGTGATGAGCGCCGGCGAGGCGGTGGGCGACGCCGTGTTCACCTGGTGCCGCGACCGGCTGGGCGTGGTCGTCAACGAGATGTTCGGCCAGACCGAGATCAACTACATCGTCGGCAACTGCGGCAGTTATGTCGACGCCCGCGGCCACCGGCGCCCGGCCTGGCCGGCCAAGCCCGGCAGCATGGGCCGGCCCTACCCTGGCCACCGGGTGGCGGTGATCGACGACGACGGCCACGAATGCGCGCGCGGCACAGCGGGTGATGTGGCGCTGCACCGGCTCGATGTCCATGGCCAGCCGGACCCGGTGTTCTTTCTCGGCTACTGGCGCAACGAAGGCGCCACGCGCGCCAAGTTCACCGGCGACCCGGCCGACTCGTGGTGCCGCACCGGTGACAGCGCCGTGATGGACGAACAAGGCTACCTTTGGTACCAAGGCCGAAGCGACGATCTGTTCAAGGCTGCGGGCTACCGCATCGGTCCGAGCGAGGTCGAGAACTGCCTGCTCAAGCACCCGGCGGTGGCCAATGCCGCCGTCGTGCCCAAGCCCGACGCCGACCGCGGCGCGGTGGTCAAGGCCTACGTCGTGCTGGCCAGCGGCTTTGTGGCCGACGAGGCCCTGGTGGCCGACTTGCAGCAGCACGTGCGCGGCCACCTCGCGCCTTATGAATATCCGAAGGAGATCGAATTCATCGACGCCTTGCCGATGACCACCACCGGCAAGGTGCAGCGCCGTGTGCTGCGCCTGCAGGAGGAGGAGCGCGCGCGGACCACGACCCAACCATGAACAAGGGCGCGCATGTCAGCGCAACCCCGGCCACGCAGTGGCTGCGCCGGGCCGGCATCGTTTTCAGCGAGCACGCGTACGACTATGTCGACCGCGGTGGCAGCGCCGAATCGGCGCGCCAGCTCGGCGTGCCCGAGCATGAGGTGGTCAAGACCCTGGTGATGCAGGACGACAGGGGGCAGCCACTGATCGTGCTGATGCACGGCGGCCGCCAGGTCAGCACCAGGAACCTCGCGCGTGCGATCGGCGCCAGGTCGATCGAACCCTGCGCGCCCGAGGTGGCGCAGCGGCACAGCGGCTACCGGGTCGGCGGCACGTCGCCCTTCGGCACCACGAAGTCGATGCCGGTCTATGTGGAAGCGTCGGTGCTGTCGCTGCCGCGCATGCTGATCAACGGCGGCCGCCGCGGCTACCTGATCGGGCTTGCACCGGCGGTGCTGGTCGAGCAGCTGGGCGCCCAGGCCGTCAACTGCGCCTTGGCGACTTGACGGCCAGTGCCGCGGCCACCGTGGCCAGCGCCGACAAGGCCAGGCAGCCCCAGATCACACCCTGGTAGTTGCCGCTGCGATCGAACACCGCACCGGCCAGCCAGGGTCCACCCAGGTTGCCCAACGCGGCGCCGGTGTAAAGCACCCCGATGATCGACGACACCGCACGCGCGCCGAAGAAGTCCATCACCAGTGCGGGCATCAGCGACACGATGCCGCCGTAGCTCAGGCCCATCCAGAGCGCGAACATCGCCATCGACGGGTAGCCACCGGCCACTGCCCAGAGTGCGAACGACAGGCCGAGCGAAGCCTGCGCCAGGACCAGCGTGATCGGCCGCCCGATGCGGTCGGCCAGCGCGCCGATGGCAAAGCGCCCGGTCAGCGAGCCGATGCCGATCAACCCGACCAGACCGATCGCACGCACATCGGCCACGCCGAGGTCGCGCGCCGCTGCGGAGACATGGGCGAAGGGGATGAACATGGCCGGTGCGGCCAGCACGCACATGGCATACAGCCAGACGAAGGCCGGGCTGCGCAGGGCCTGCCGCAGCGGCGTGCCGGCCACGGCGCCGGCGCCGACCGCGGTGGCCGCCGGCGCGCGCCTGAGCAGCAGCGTGGCGGCCAGCCCCGGCAGCAGCACGCCCAGAGCCAGCACGCGCAGCGCAGCGCGCCAGTCCATCGCCCCTATCAGGGCCGACACGGCCAGCGGCACCAGCAGGGTGCCGGCGCCTATGCCGGCGCTGGCCAGCCCGGCGGCCAGGCCGCGCCGGCGCGTGAACCAGGGTTGCACGCAGGCGATGGCCGGGGTGTAGACCAATCCGACGCCGACGCCAACGCCCACGCCGTAGGCCCAGGTGACCAGGTTGAGGCTGTGCGCGAAGCTGCTGGCCAGCAACCCAGCGGCGATGAAGAGCATGCCGACGCTGGTGACCAGGCGCGGCCCGAAGCGGTCGGCCAGCAGCCCGGCACCCGCGCCGAGCACGAAATAGATCAGCCCGGACAGCCCGAACATCAGCGACAGGTCGGCGCGTCGGGCCTGGAACTGCTGCTGCAGCGGCTCGAACAAGGCGGCAAATGAGTACGACACACCGAAGATCACCGCCAACGCAACGAAGCAGGCCCAGACGACGACCCAGGCGGCACGCGGTTCGGTTTCGGTCGCATTCATCGACCCGTGGATACGGGCGCTGCGCGGCCTGGGCCCGGCCCAGGCGCGGCCGCCTGTTCCCGCACTACCGATCAACCCGACGGGTCGGCCAGATGGCCGAAGCGGTGTCAGTGCGTGGCAGGCAACCCGAACAGCTCGGCCATTGCCGAGC
>JANOJJ010000827.1:0-7296 GCA_031408155.1 Rubrivivax sp. | reverse complement strand
GGCCGGGTCGAAGATCGGGTGCAGCAGGTCGTTCAGGCGATCCGGCGCTACCCGCAGCAGCGCAGTCTTCTCGTCGAACATGCCCTGCTGCAGCATCTCCATCGCAATGCGCACCATGGCCGCACCGGTGCGCTTGCCGTTGCGTGTCTGCAGCATCCACAGCCGGCCCTGCTGGACCGTGAACTCCAGATCCTGCATGTCCTTGAAGTGGTTCTCGAGCGTGGTCTCGGCGTGCAGCAGTTGCTGGTAGATCGTTGGCATCAACTCTTCCAGCGACGGGTAGGTCGCCGCCCGCTCGTCCTCGCTGACCTGCGCCAGCACGGCCCAGCGGCGCGAACCCAGCAGCGACACCTGCTGCGGCGTGCGGATGCCGGCCACCACGTCTTCACCCTGCGCGTTGACCAGGAACTCACCGTTGAACAGGTCTTCGCCAGTGCCGGCGTCGCGCGTGAAGGCCACGCCGGTGGCGCTGGCGTCACCGAGATTGCCGAACACCATGGCCTGCACGTTGACCGCCGTGCCCCAGGATTGCGGAATGTCGTTGAGCTCGCGGTACACGCGCGCGCGGTCGGTGTTCCAGCTTTCGAACACCGCCACCACGGCGCCCCACAGTTGTTGCCACGGGTCGGTGGGAAAGTCGCGCCCGATGCGCGCTCGGATCAGCGCCTTGAAGCGTGCCACCAGTTCCTGCAGGTCGGCGGCGGCGAGCTCGGTGTCCAGGCGTGCGCCCTTCTTGTCCTTGACCATGTCGATGATCACCTCGAACGGGTCGTGCTCTTCCTTCGACACCGGCTTGAGGCCCATCACCACGTCACCGTACATCTGCACGAAGCGGCGGTACGAGTCCCACGCGAAGCGCTCGTTGCCAGCCTTGCGCGCCAGCCCGAGCACAGCCTCGTCGTTGAGCCCGAGGTTGAGGATGGTGTCCATCATGCCGGGCATCGACGCACGCGCGCCCGAGCGCACCGACAGCAGCAGCGGATCGGCCGGGTCGCCGAAGCGCTTGCCCATCTCGGCCTCGATCGCGGCCACGCCCTGGCGCACCTCGGCCTCGATCAGCGCCAGCAATGGCTCGCGACCGTGCTCGGTGAAGGCCGTGCAGGCTTCGGTGCTGATGGTGAAGCCCGGCGGCACGCTGATGCCCAGGCGGCACATCTCGGCCAGGTTGGCGCCCTTGCCGCCGAGCAGGTTCTTCATCGACGCCGCTCCTTCGGTGCCTGAACTGCCAAATCGATAGACATACTGCTGAGCCATGGTGATCCTCGTCTTGGCCGCGGGCCGGTCGGCCTGCCACACCCGACAGGGTCTGCCGGTGCATGCGGGCCGCCTCGGCGGTTTCACGACCAAGGCGATGCTGTCACAGTCGGGGCCTGGAGGACCACGATGACGATCGAACTACTCGACGCCTACAGCAAGGACCTGGGGGGCGGCTTCACGGTGCGCCGCCTGCTGCCGGGGGCGCACCGCCAGGCGGTGGGACCGTTCCTGTTTTTCGACCATTTCGGGCCGCTGGTGGTGCAGCCGGCCGACGAGCACGATGTGCGGCCGCACCCGCACATCGGCCTGGCGACGGTGACCTACCTGTTCGACGGCGCGCTGCAGCACCACGACTCCAGCGGCGCCCGCCAGCGCATCGAGCCCGGTGCCATCAACTGGATGACGGCCGGCCGCGGCGTGGTGCATTCCGAACGCCGGCCCGAAGATCTGCGCGGCCGCGCCTATGCCCTGCACGGCTTGCAGCTGTGGGTGGCGCTGCCCGAGACGCACGAAGACGTTGAACCCGAGTTCCAGCATGTGCCGGCGGCGCGGCTGCCGCTGGTCACGCTGGGCGGCGCGCGCGTGCGCGTGCTGGTGGGCCGCGCCCACGGGCTGCAGTCGCCGGTGGCGCATCCGTCGCCCACGCTGTTGGTCGACTACGAGCTCGCGCCTGGCGCGCGGCTCGAACTGCCCGACCTCGACACCGCGGCTCAGCGTGCGCTGTACGTCGTGGACGGCACGGTGCACCTGGACCGCAGCGACGGTTCGACCTTCGACCTCGCGCCGCACCGCCTGGCCGTGCTGCCCGACGAGGGCGTGATGCAGCTGCGCGCCGGATCGGCGCCGGCGCGCGTCGTGCTGGTGGGCGGCGCGCCGCTGGGTCGGCGCCACATGTGGTGGAACTTCGTGGCCAGCCGGCCCGAGCGCATCGAGCAGGCCGCCGCCGACTGGCAAGCCGATACCTTCGGCCAGGTGGCGGGCGAGACCGACCGCATCGCGCTGCCCGCGCTGCCTTGGCGGCGGCCCTGACGACGACTACCAGCGCGGCGGGTCGGGCACGTAGCCCGGCTGGTTGGACGGGAACGGGCGCGGCCGCACATGTTGTTGCGGCGAAGGGATGACAGCGGCCGCGATCAGGCGCTCGACGCTGTCGTACTCGAGCTGCGTCACCTGGTCGGGCGAACTGCTGGCGCGTTCGAAGGCGGTGCGCCGCGTGACCGACCATTCGCGCTGCCCATGACCCGTGCCCAGGCGGCTGCCGGCGCTGTCATCGACGCCGCTCTTCTCACGCGCTGCGGTGGCGGCCTGCGGCCGGGCCGCCGCTGCCGCGGCGTCGCCAGCACGGTTGTCGGCGCCGGCGGACGGTGCAGCCAGCGGTGGCGCCAGCCCCACCGGCGGCGGTGCCGGACGTTCGCGGAACACGGCCATGCCGATCACCCCCACCTGAGCCGGGCGGCCGGTGCGGGCGGCGTACGAGCGGTCGACCGGTGCGAACTCGAAGGCCGCCACTTCGGTGTCGGACTTGCGCCAGCCGTTGATGTCGTAGCCGCGGCCGGGGTCGAGCACATAGCCGGTCTGGCCCCAGTCGGCAGTGGCGCCGCTGATCACGTTGACGCCGTCGACCGAAAGTACGACCAGCACCCGGCCGGCGCTGAGGTTGCGCAGTCGCAACGCGTAGCGTGCGCCGGGGCGGCCGGGCAGGTACTGCCGGCCGTCCTTGAAGTAGGTCGGCACGATCTGGCCGCTGTCGCGGTCGAACACGTCCAGCGTGGCCAGGCTGCGATCCGCTCGCGCGTCGCTGGCGCAACCAACCAGGGTGCACAGGCTGGCGGCCGAGGCCAGGGTGGTGAGCAGCCGTCGCCGGCTGAACGTAAGGCAAGGGGTGGCGTGCATGGCAGGTCTCGTGGTGGCGGTACAGGCTGGTACGCAGCGACCCTGCGCGCGGGGTTAAATCGATTCGCACCTGCTGCGCCACGAACCCCGTGCGCTCGATGATGCGGGCTGCGGGTCGCGCGGAAGGCCCGTTCGCGCTGGCCCCGCTGGTGCACCGTCATGTGGTCCATCGTCAGGCAGGGCCATCGCCGTCCGCGATCGGCCGCCGAAGGACAATCCGGCCCATGCCGCCATCCACCCGCGTCCCTGAGTTCGAGCCCCTGTGGCCGCCACTGTTCATGGCCTGGCTGCTCACCCTGGCGGCCAGCGCGGGCTCGCTGTTCCTGGGTGAGGTGATGGGCATGACCCCTTGCGTGCTGTGCTGGTACCAGCGCATCGCCATGTATCCGCTGGTGTTGATCCTGGGTCTGGGCCTGCTCGATTCCGACCACCGCTGCGTGCGCTATGCGCTACCGATCGCCGGCGCCGGCTGGGCCCTTGCGCTCTACCACTGCCTGGTCTTCTGGGGTCTGCTGTCCGAAAGCCTGAGCCCGTGCGGCAAGGGCTCGTCCTGTGCCGACGCCGAACTCCAGGTTGCCGGCCTGGTGCCCATTCCACTGTTGTCGCTGGTCGCTTTCACAGCGCTGCTGGCGTTGTTGTTGTCCGCACGAAAAAGGGTGAACGCGTGAACAGAAAATGGCTGGTCGTCTCGACCGCAGCGGCCGTCGTTGCGGCCTTCGTCGTGGCTGCCGTGATCTGGCGGCAGCAGGCCGTCCAGGAGGCTGCCCAGGTCCTGCAATCCAACCGTGAAGCGCTGGTCCGGCCGCACTCGCCGGTGTTCGGCAACCCCACCGCAGCGGTCACGATCGTCGAGTTCTTCGACCCCGCCTGCGAAACCTGCAGGACCTTCTATCCGATCGTCAAAGGCCTGGTCAATTCGAGCTTCGGCCAGGTCCGGCTGGTGCTTCGATACGCGCCCCTGCACCAGGGCTCGGACCAGGCGGTCAAGATCCTCGAAGCGACGCGGCAACAGGGCAAGTACTGGCAGGCGCTCGAGCGGACCTTGGCCGAGCAGCCCACCTGGGCAGCGCACCACAAGCCGCAGCCCGAGCTGATCTGGCAGGCGATCACGGACCTCGGGCTGGACATCGACAAAGCGCGCGCGGCGGCCGCCAGCCCCGCGGTCGACCAGCTGCTGCAGCAGGACATCGCCGACATGAAGACGCTGAAGGTGGACAAGACGCCGGGCTTCTTCGTCAACGGCACGCCGCTGGTGCCCTTCGGCGTGCAGCAGTTGAAGTCGCTGGTCGCGCAGGAGCTCGAGAAGGTGAAGACGCGCTGACGCAGGCCGACCATCAGGCCGGCGGCGGCGCCAGCGCGCGCGCCAGCCCGTTGGCCGTGAGGCCATGCGCGCGACCGAAACCGGCCACGAAACGCGCCGAGCGCGGCTGCAGCGCCACCAGCATGAAGTCGCCCAGCGCGAAGGTCTGCTCGGCGCGCGCAAAGCGCGCCAGGTAGGCCTCGCGCGCCGTCTGCCAGGCGGCACTGTCGCGCTCCAGCACGTGCGCGTCGGCCTGCAGCGTCAGGCGCGCCAACGCCTGCGGATTGGCGTCGGCGGCGAGCAGCGCGGTCAGCATCAGGCTCACGCGCACACAGGTCTGCAGGTCGCGCGTGTGCGGCGCCAACGCGCTGATGTGGATCACCGGCCGGGGCACTGCGCCCGGCAGCCAGGCCACGGGCACCATCGAGACAAAGGGCTCGTCACCGTCGCGCCCGGCGTGCAAGGTGCCCAGCGCGGCGACAAGCTGCTGCGCCACCAGCGCCCGCAGTTCGGCGGCGGAGTCGTGGTCCATCGGACTCGTCAGCCGCGCAGCCGCGCCACCAGCGCCTGCGTATAGGACTTGGTGCTGGCGCTGCCACCGAGGTCGCCGGTGCGCACGAGGTCGATGTTGAGCGTGGCGTCGATGGCCTGGCGCAAGCTGCTGGCCAGGTCGGTGCGCTGCACGTGGTCGAGCATCATCGCCGCGGCCAGCAGCAGCGCGGTCGGGTTGGCCAGGCCGCGCCCGGCGATGTCGGGTGCCGAGCCGTGCACGGCTTCGAAGATGGCTGCGTCGGCGCCGATGTTGGCGCCTGGTGCCAGACCCAGGCCGCCCACCAGACCGGCCACCAGGTCGGACAGGATGTCGCCGAACAGGTTGGTCGTCACCAGCACGTCGAACTGCCAGGGATTGAGCACCAGCTTCATCGCGCAGGCGTCGACGATCACCGAGTCCATCTCGATCCGGCCCTTGTACTGGTCTTCATACATCTGCTCGGCGGTCTCCTTGAAGATGCCGGTCAGCGCCTTCATGATGTTGGCCTTGTGCACGACAGTGACCTTCTTGCGGCCGGTGGCGATGGCATGCTGGAAGGCGAAGTCGAGGATGCGCCGGCAGCCCGCGCGCGTGTTGATGCCGGTGGCCATGGCCACCGCGTGCGGGTCGTCATCGATCTGCACGTAGTGCTCGTGGCCGATGTACAGGCCTTCGAGGTTCTCGCGCACGACGACCAGATCGATGTTCTCGAAGCGACCGCCGGGCACGATGCTCAGCGCCGGGCGCAGGTTGGCGTAGAGCTTGAACTCCTCACGCAGGCGCACGTTCGAGCTGCGGTAGCCGCCGCCCGACGGCGTCTCGAGTGGTCCCTTGAGCGCCAACCGCGTGCGCCGGATGCTGTCCAGCGTGGCTTGCGGCAGCGGGTCGCCGGCCACCTTGACGCCTTCCAGGCCGGCGATCTGCGGGTCCCAGTCGAACGGGGAACC
This sequence comes from Rubrivivax sp., assembly GCA_031408155.1. Classification (GTDB taxonomy): domain Bacteria; phylum Pseudomonadota; class Gammaproteobacteria; order Burkholderiales; family Burkholderiaceae_C; genus Rubrivivax. Next base: position 1,367 of record JANOJJ010000827.1, on the reverse strand, counting down.
CAGCGCGTCGAGTGCCGCCAGCGTGGCGTCGACGATCTCGGAACCGATGCCGTCACCGGGGATCAGCGTGGCAGGGATGCGGTTGCTCATGGTGATGGGCTTTCAGGCAGGTGGCTGGAGGGGTCGGCGTCGAGCATACGGCGCGCGCCTTGCACGATCCTTTATGCCGGCTGCTGGTGTAGGCTGCAGGCCGCATCGTGCGCCGCCGGAGGATCCCTCGATGAACATCGCCGCCCTGCAGGAACAACTGACGCCGCTGTTTCCCGGCTTGATGGGGGTGCGGCTGACCGAGCTGAGCGCCGAACGCGTGCGCGCCGAGATGCCCGTGCGGCCCGACCTGTGCACCGCCGGCGGCATCCTGCACGGTGGCGCCAGCATGGCCTTTGCCGACACCCTGGGCGCGGTCGGCACGGTCGTCAACCTGGCGCCCGGCAAGCGCACCACGACTACCGATTCCAGCACCAAGTTCATTGCCGGAGCACGTGTCGGCAGCGTGGTCACGGGCGACAGCGTGGCGCTGCACCGCGGCCGCACGACGATGGTCTGGCAGACCTCGATCCGCACTGCCGAAGGCAAGCTGTGCGCGCTGGTGACGCAGACCCAACTGGTGTTGGACGGGCCTGAATGACTGCGCGGGCGACCGACGGCGACCAATGCCACCCCTTCATTCCAGGAGCCCTGCCCATGTCGCCCTCCGCCTTGCCCGCCGACCCCGCGCTCGACCTCGTCCTCGAACGCAGCGTGGACGTAGCGCCGGCACTGTTGTGGCGGGGCTGGACCACGCCCGATCTGCTCGTGCGCTGGTTCACGCCCGCGCCCTGGACCACGGTGGCTTGCGAGATCGACCTGCGGCCGGGCGGGCTCTTTCGCACCGTGATGCGTTCGCCCCTGGGCGACGACTACCCGAACCTGGGCTGCTACCTCGAGGTGCTGCCGAACGAACGGCTGGTCTGGACCAACGCGCTGGGCCCCGGCTTCAGGCCGGCGCTGCCGCCGGACGGTGCAAGCGTGGACTTCAAGTTCACAGCCGTGATCAGTCTGCAAGCAGAAGGCGCGGGTACGCGCTACAGCGCACGCGTGATGCATGCCGACGTCGCCAGCCGCGATCGACATGCGGCAATGGGGTTCGAGGCCGGCTGGGACGCGGCACTGGCGCAACTGGTGGTGCTGGCCAGGGCCATGCCCTAGCGTTGCGCAGGCAGCGGACCTGTCGGGTGAAGCAGTCTTGACGAACGGACGTTTGCCGCGGCAGCGGCTCGAAAGGCCTGACGATGAGTGTTTTCAGGACGATCTCGGCGACCCTGGCCCTGGCCCTGGCACTGGCAGCACCCGGCAACGCGCTGGCCGCTGAACGCGCGATCGACAAG
>JANOJJ010000555.1:0-5851 GCA_031408155.1 Rubrivivax sp. | reverse complement strand
ACCGGCGTCGCGGTCGGCTTCTTCACCAGCCTGCACTGACAGGCGCCGACACAGCAAGTGAAACGGGCGGCCCGCGGGCCGCGCGTTTTGTTTGCAGCGTCCGGCCGATCGGCTCCGTGCAGCCCGATCAGGCCCGACGCGTCAAAAGCGGTAGCGCAGCGCCAGCCGAATCAGGTTGACGTGATAGCGCGCCGGCACCTCGCCCAACGCCAGAAGGTTGGGCACCGTGGCCGGCAGCACACCGTCCAGCCGCCAGTCCGTGCTGTCGTAACGCTCGTACCACCAGTTGCCGATCAGGCTGATCTGGGGGCTCATCTGCCAGCTCGCCTGCAGCTTCAGGCTGTCGACGGCGACACGGGCAGTCGGGAAGGCCGGGCTCGAAGCTCCGGTGTCCACCGCCACCTGGCTGCGCGAGCGCGACACGCTGACGTTGGCACCGAGCTCGAGCTTGCCCTTGAGCGCCAGGTGCTTGACGCCGATACCGAGCAGGTCGACCCGGTCCTTGCTCGTGCCCCACCAGTCGGGCTGCGCGTAGAGCGTGCTCCCGGCCTGGCGCGAGCGGATGCGTTGACTCTGCGCGACGAGCTGCAATTGGGTCTCGTCGGAAACCGCAACCGCCACGTCGACGGCGATGTCGACGCTGCGGCCCGAGTCGAGGCCGATGCTCGAGTTGGCAAAGTCGTCGTACGCCATGTCGACCGACAGGCCCGCCTGGACGGTCTCGCTGAAGGCGACGTCGGCTCGCATGCCGCCGCTGTCGCGCTTGCGGTCGGCCTGGTTGTACTTGCGCAGCAGCGGGTTCTCGGCCGGGTCGATAGCCGCCACCGGCCTGTAGTCGGACGTGTTGCGGTCGGCGTGCGCGAGCTTGAGCGCCAGCGACAAGTCCTTGGCCGGCTGCAACGTCACCCGGCCCCAGATCGACGCTTCACGCGTGGTGTCAACCTCTTGCAGCGTGCGTGTCACGGTGTCGTGCTGGGCGCCGACCGCCAGCCTCAGTCTGTCCGGCCAGCGCAGGTCGGCCCCGAGCTTGAAACGGTCCTGGGTGAAGCCGTAGGGCTGGTTGACCCGCGGCACGGCAGCCACGAAGAGGTCGGTCGACACCGCGGGCCAGGCCAGGCTCGAGGTGTCGTTGTCGCGCTCGTCGCGTGTGTAGCTGGCATTCAGTCGCAGCGTTTCGGTCGGCGAAGCGCTCAGTCGCAGGCTGGCGTTGAGCGTGGAGACGCGGCCGTCGAGCGACAGCGCAGGTAAACCCGGCACCACCAGCGACGGATTGAGTGTGGCCGCCAGGTAGGACGCGTCCTGCGTCATGCGGCCCACCGCCACGTCGGCGCTGGCGCGCATGCGCGGCGTGATCTCATAGCCCAGCGTTGCCGTCACCTGATGAAACTGGTTGTCGGGAGCCAGTGCCAACTGGCCGCGGCCGGTGCTGATCAGGCCGGCAGTAAAGGGGTTCGACCAGGTCACCGATTCCGGCCCGTTGCGGAACACCGAGGCGTGGTACGCCAGCGAGGCCTGCAGGCTGCGCCCGATGTACGACGCCTTTACCTCGACCTGATCGGTCACCTGGTCCACCGGCGCCACCAGTTGTGCCGCGCTGGCAAAGAACGAGCCGGCGCTGCGTTGCGTGCCGTCGCGCACGTCGTGGCGCACCTTGATGCCGATGCCCCAGTGCTCACCGGCCTGGAACGAGCCGCCCAGGTCCAGACGCGACCGCTTGAACCCGATGTCCACCGGCTGCAGTGTGCCGGCCAACGGCATCGCCGTCGTGGTGGCGGCCGGGTAGCCGGCGGGCAAGGTGAGCACCGAGCTGCCGACACCCAGATAGGGGGATTGCGCGCCAGTCGACAAGTAATGCGGCAGTTCGGCGTAGCCCAGACGCAGCGCAAATGCACCTTCGCGGCCGCCATCTGCGGCCAGTTCGCGGCTGTCCAGGCCGAGGTTGGCGGCCGTCAGGTCGCCGAACCACCCGCCGTCGCCGCGCCAGCGCAGTTCGCCATCGGCCAGCAGATAGCCGCCCTTGCGCTTGAAGCCGGTGAAGTCACCGAACTTGCTGGACGCTGCGCTGGCCACGGCTGCGCCCACATCCACCGAGCCGCTGAGGCCGGACTTCTCGAACGGGCAGGTCTCGCATTTCCACTGCGAAGTGTCGACCGCGGCCACGCAGTCGCTGGCAGCGCCCGACAGTGCACCGAGGGTGGCCAACAGGAACAGGGAGCTGAAGATTTTCATGATCGAGTCCGTTCTCGGTGAGTCGTGCCGACCGGCCGCGGCGGGCCGCATGCGGCGCCGTTCATCGCATCAGCTTGGCACCAGCGGGGTGGTTCGATCCGTGCACCTGGCTGTGGCAGTTGGTGCAGCTGCCCGCCAGCACGAAGGCGCCCGAGCTGACGGCCGAGCCGCCCGGCAGGGCTGCACCGTTGCGCGCCACCGCCGGGTGGCCTGCCGTGCTGTGGCATTGCTGGCACAGCAACGGAGCGGACTTGGTCAGCAGGGCCTGACGCACCGAGCCGTGACTCGAGTGGCAGAGTGAACAGTCTTCGGCCACCGGCGCGTGCTCCCACAGCAGCGGGCCGCGTTTTTCGGCATGGCAGTTGGTGCAGGTCTGATTCAGCGTGGGCTTGACCAGCATCGCCACCGCGCTCGAGCCGTGCGAAGCGTGGCAATCGCTGCAGGCCATGCGGCCGCTGCGCAAGGGATGCGACGAGGCCTTCTGGAAATCGAGCCGCTGCTGCTTGTGGCAGGTGGTGCAGACCTGCGTCTCGGTGCTCTTGCTCAACACCGGATCACGCTCGACGTGCACCTTGTGGCAGTCGGTGCAGGCGACGTCGGCGCGGTCGTGCGCACCGACGTGCCAGGCGTTGCGCGAGTTGCCCTGGTGGCAGCTCAGGCAGGTCTCGTTGCGTTGCTGCACCGTCAGGTACGAATCGGCCTTGAGGCTGTTGATGTTCAGCTTCTGCTTGCTGTTCTTGTCCGAGTGGAGCGCCCCCGGGCCGTGGCAGGCCTCGCATTGCAGACCACCGGGCCCGAACGGGCCGTGCGCATTGCCGCGCTGGACATGCTTGGACTTGAAGATGCTCGCGTTGGTGAAGGTGGCGGTGTCGGACTCCTTGTCGTGACAGTCGAGACAGGTGTCGGCGCCCTTGGCGCTGTACTCCGTGCCTGCCCCGATCGTCACGGCCTTGGCCGGCGCACTCGCTGGCTGCGCCGAAGCCAGTGCCGATTTGTCCTGTGCCGCCGCGGCCAGGCTCACCACGCACGCTGCCATCGCGAGCAGCGCTCGCGCCGCCGATAGGTTGATGTTCATCGATGCCTGCCCGTAAATCTTGTTTGCGACTCGTCCAACCCGCCTGGGCTTGCCCTACTTCACACGGTGCACGGTCTTCACGTCGAAGACCCTGCCTTCGCCGTGGCACAGCGTGCAGCCTTCGATCACGCTGCTGCCCAGCGCCGACTGCGTGGCCGAGAAGCTGCCGCCGGAGCCCGGGTCCTGCATGTGCAGCCGTGCCACGCTGCCGTCGTGGCATGACGAGCACACGGCGACCGTGGGCGACAGGCGCAGGTTGTCGTCCGGGTCGGTGTTCGACGCGCCCGAGGCCACCGTGGTGCCCAGCACGCCGCCGGCAGTGGGCGCGGCCCACAGGCCTGCCAACTGATAGGACGAGCCGGTGTGGCAGGTGCTGCAGTCTTCGAGCTTGCCCGGGAACACCACCTTGGCGTAGCTGTTGACGCTGCCGCCGAAGCCGTAGACCGTGAGGCCCTTGTCGCGCATCCCGCCCTGGCTCTTCTCGCCCGCGTGGATGGCGTGGATCAGGGTCTTGAAGTCGATCGCCTCTTCGGCCTTGCCGTCGACACTGCCGCTGGCCGGGCGCCGCGCCGCGTCGGTGGCGTTGCCGTTGTGGCACAGCGTGCATACGCCAATCTCGTTGGTCCGGTTGTTGCCGTGCAGGCTCAGGGTGTCGTGGCAGACGTTGCACTTGGCCAGGTCGACCACGCTGCGCCGCGCCAGCACGCTGCCGCTAACCGCGGCGTCCCTGAACACGCTCTTGACGGCCAGGCGGTCGGTGAAGTTGCCGGCCCGGCTGACGTCCCCGGCCGGGTGCCCTTCGATCACCACTCGCAGCGTTCCGGTCTGTCCCGGCGGCACCGCCACTGGCGAGGTCACGCTGTAACTTCCCGCGCTGCCGGTGGGCACGGCCGCAGCCGACAAGGCGTTGATGCTGATCGGTTGCCCGAAAGGCCGCTCGCTGCCGTTGTTGGCGAAGTCGATGGTGTTCCAGCCGATCTTGACGGTCAGTGTGCTGGCGGCCCCGGCCGTGAACGCCGCTGCGGTCTTGATGTCGTACGGCGCGTTGGTGCGCGTCGGGTCGACGACCGAGAAGGTGACGACCGGTTTGGCGCCCGGCGTGGTGGCCGTGACGCCGAGGATGCGAAACTCGAAACGCGCCGCCGCGGCCTTCAAGCGGGCCGGGAAGTCGTGCGCGATGGCGATGTCCTTGCCATCGTTGAACTTGCCTGCGGCATGGCAGCTCGCGCAGGTGCTGTTGTCGCTCATCACCCCGCCCGAATGGGGCTTGATCTGATAGGGGCGCTTCGGGCTCGGTGCACTGCCGAAGTAGACGTTGTCATGGCAGGAGCCGCAGGCCTCGATGCTGGGCTCGGTCTTCCAGTGGTTGCCCTGCGGCGTGGCGTTGGCTGCACCCGGCGTGCCGTCATGACAGCGGATGCAATTGCGCGCGTCCTGCGGGAAGGTGACGCGCGAGAAGTCGGCGCTGCCGATCGTGTACGGCGTACCCGCACGCACGCTGGGCAACGCAGCACCGGCGTCGTTGTAATGGATGCGGTGCACCATCACCTTGAAGTCGACCGTCGTGTTGCTGCTGCCGGCAACCCAGCTGCCTGCGTTGTGGCAGGTGACGCACAGCTTGGTGTCCACCCGCGTGCCATGGGCCTTGAGTTCGCCGTGGCAGCTGTTGCAGGTGGCGCTGGCCACCACGTCGCGCTGCACGACCACCGCAGCGCCGGCCGGCACGAAGTCGAGCGTGCCGCTGGCCTCGGGGTAGGCCGTGTTGGCCTGCTGCACGGTGGCGCGGTGGGTCAGCCCGGGCTCGAAGCGGATATCCAGCGCCTTGCCCGCGGCATCGGTGCAGGGTGCCGGGCAGGGGTTGCCGTCGGCGCTGGTGATGTCGGTGGCAAAAGTGTAGGTATAGCGACCGCTGCCCAGGCGCTCGAGTGTGCCCGACACGTTGCCCGCGCCGGTGCGCTCCTGGCTGCCTTGAACGGCACCGCCGCGCACGCGGTTGATGTAGTTCTGCCAGTTCGCCGGGCCGCCGTTGTTGCCCGGCACCAGCTTGGCGATGTTGAAGCGCAGGTCGGTCACCGCTACTCCCGTCATGCCTTCACCCGCCTGGTTGGCGACCGTGAAGTCGACCTGCGGTTTGCCCGCGACGCGCACCGCGGTGACGGTGATCTTCAGCTCGCGCGCCGCCGCCAGCGCCGCAGCGCCGGTGGCAATGCCCGATGTGGGGGCGTCGACCGTGACTGGCGGCGGGCCGGAGTTCGAGCCGCCGCCGCCGCAACCCTGCAGCGCAAACGCCAGCAGGCTCGCTGCAGCGAGGCCGATCCACGGCGTCGATGATCGGTGGGTGTTCATGCGTGCAACCTCGTTCGGCAATTCATGGCTTGCCCTGTCCCGAGGGCGGCCGCTTGGGGTCTTGCTTGGCGATGATCCTGTTCTTGATCGACAGGTAGATGCCGGCCGGCAGGACCTTGGTGGTGACGAGGTCGGCTTTGCTCAGGTAGGGGCGGCCGGCAACGATCTTGTCGGCCTCGGCGTCGCCGATGCCAGGCAGGG
>JANOJJ010000801.1:0-11125 GCA_031408155.1 Rubrivivax sp. | reverse complement strand
AGCGACCTGGCGATCTGGATGGCCGGCCATGTCTCGGTGCCGCTGTACCCCACGCTGGCGCCCGACACCGTCAGGCAGATCCTGACTCACAGCGACGCGCGGGCCTGCTTCGTCGGCAAACTCGACGGCTGGGATGTCATGAAGCCCGGCCTGCCGGCCGCACTGCCGTGCATCAGCTACCCGCTGTCGCCGCCGGACGCAATCAAGCGCTTCGAGGCCTGGGACGCGATCTGCGAGCGCAGCAAGCCGCTGCAGGGTGACGGGAATCGCTCCGCACAAGAGCTGGCGACCCTGATCTACACCTCGGGCACCACCGGCAAGCCCAAGGGCGTGATGCACAGCTTCGGCAATTTCGCCTGGGCACTCGAAGCCGGCATCAAGCGCATCCCGATGGCGGCTGATGACCGCATGCTGTCGTACCTGCCGCTGGCCCACGTGGTCGAGCGCGTGCTGGTCGAGCATGGCTGGCTGCGCATCGGCATGCGGGTGTACTTCGCCGAATCGCTGGATACCTTCGCGGCGGACTTGCAGCGCTCGCGTCCGACGATCTTCTTTTCGGTGCCGCGGCTGTGGGTCAAGTTCCAGCAGGGGGTGCACCACAAGCTGCCGGCGGCCAGGCTCCAGCGGCTGCTCAGGATCCCGATCATCAGCGCTCTGGTTCGGCGCAAGGTCATGCGGGCGCTCGGCCTGGACCAATGCAAGTTCGCTGCCGGCGGCGCTGCGCCGATGCCGGTGGCCTTGCTGGCCTGGTATCGCAAACTCGGGCTGCCGATCAACGAAGGCTATGGCATGACCGAGAACCTGGCGCTGTCGCACCTGACGCTACCCGGGCACAACCAGGAAGGCACGGTGGGTCCGACCTACGACGGCGTCGACGCGCGCATCGACGCGCAGACCGGCGAGGTCCAGATGCGCAGCCTGGCCCTGATGCTCGGCTACTACAAAGAGCCCGATCTGACGCGCGAGGCCTACACGGCCGACGGCTGGTTGCGCACCGGTGACAAGGGGCAGATCGATGCCCAAGGCAAGCTCAAGATCACCGGCCGCGTGAAAGACCTGTTCAAGACCAGCAAGGGCAAGTACGTCGCGCCGGCGCCGATCGAGGACAAGCTGGTCATGCACGAGGTGGTGGAAGCCTGCGTCGTGACCGGCGCCAACCTGGGCCAGCCGCTGGGCATCGTGATGCTCAACGCCGAGGCCGTGGCCCGCGTCGGCGATCCTGCAGCACGCTCTGAGATCGAGTCCTCGCTGGCCGCGCACATGGCCACGATCAATGCAACACTGGACCCGCACGAACAACTGCAGTGCATCGTCGTGGTGACGACCGCCTGGACGGTGGACAACGACGTCATCACCCCGACCTTCAAGGTCAAGCGCAACCGGATCGAAGACTTGTACGCGGTGAACTACGAGCGCTGGGAAGCGTCTGGCCAGGCGGTGATCTGGCAGACCGCGTAATGCCGCCCGGCGGGGCAAGGTTTCAGTCGAGGAGGCGAGACATGAACGACAGGATGGTGCGTCTGCTGGCTGCCGCGGCGGCGGCCTTCGCCTTCATGGGTGCCGGCGCGCAGCCGGTCGAGCTCGAAGGCGTGAAGCTCGAAGCGGCGACCCAGGTCGGACCTGCGACATTGCAACTCAACGGCGCCGGCGTGCGCACGCGCGCGTTCTTCAAGGTCTACGTGGCCGGTCTGTACGTGCCGCAGAAGGCCGCTGACGCGGCTGCGCTGCTGGCGCAGAAGGGCGCGCGCCGGATCGCCATCACGATGCTGCGCAGCGTCGATGCGGAGACCTTCGCGGGCGCACTGAATGACGGTTTGCGCAGCAACCACACCGAGGCCCAGTTGGCCGGCTGGAAGTCGCAGATCGAGACCCTGAACGCCAACCTCAAGGCGGTCGGCGAAGCCCGCAAAGGCGACCTGATCCACTTCGAGTTCGTGCCGGAGACCGGCACGCGCGTCGCGGTCAACGGTCAGGCGCGTGGCAGCGTGATCCCCGGCGAGGACTTCTTCGCGGCCGTGTTGCGCATCTGGATCGGTGACAAACCGGTCGACAGTGGACTCAAGAAGGGCTTGCTCGGCGCTTAGCCGGCCAGCGCTCGAGCGTCGCGCGCATCGTGCCATCGGTTCGCGGCGTGCAACACAGCGACCGGCGGCTGTGTCGGCGAGCGCCCTCATCCGATCGGCGCCGGCCGTGCGGAGTTTGACTTTGCGCAACAAGGCGATCGACAAGCGGTTTATGTTCATCCTCGGTACTGCCCCGTTTCAAGATCCAGGCACGGACCGTTCCATTCCACCCTTTCCGGAGACCGCCATGCAAGCGCAAAAACCGACTGCCGTTCGTGGCCGCAAATCGACCGCCAAGCCTGCCCAGACGCCGGCTCCTGCGGTCATGGCCAGCACAGCACAGGACATGCCTGACGAGCGGCGGCAGCAGGCGATATGCCAGGCCGCCTACGCGCTGTACGAACAGCGCGGCTGTGTCTACGGGCACGCCCTCGAGGACTGGCTCGCAGCCGAGGCCCAGGTCGGGCAGGCGCTCGCCGCCCAGCCGTCAGGCGCAGCCGGCGGGCAGACCGGGCACTGAGCGCAGCACGACCCGCGGCACCCGGCGGGGCCAGCGCAGGGCGCGTCTTGCTCTGCCGGAGCCGGCCGCTGGCGGTCGAGCCCAGGGCGCGAGGCTGCAGCGCGCCGCCGCGCCGGCGGGCGATCGGCAGGTCGTTCACAGCGTGAGACTGGCCTTCATCGGGGCCGGGCGTCTGGTCGCGTCGGCTCGCCCATACTCGGGCTTGCCCCCCTGTCAGCGAGCCCCCTGCCATGGCCTTGTTCCCCCAGGACGCGTTGAACCCCGGCGTGCGCAAGCGCGAGGTGTTCGGCTGGGCGATGTACGACTTCGCCAACTCCGGCTACACCACGGTCGTGCTGACGGCGGTGTTCAGCGCCTACTTCGTCGGCGGCGTGGCCGACGGCGCGCCTTGGGCCACCCTGGCCTGGACCAGCGCACTGGCCGTCTCCAGCCTGATCGTCATGGTGACCATGCCCGCGCTCGGCGCCTACGCCGACCTGCGCGCGGCCAAGAAGCGGCTGCTCGGGCTGTCGACGCTGGGCTGCGTCGTCTGCACCGCCGCACTGGCCGGCGCCGGCCCGGGCAACGTGGCCTGGGCGATGGTGGCGATCATCCTGTCGAATGTCTTCTACGCCTACGGCGAGTCGCTCAGCGCCGCCTTCCTGCCCGAACTGGCGCGGCCGAACAGCATGGGCCGCGTCTCGGGCTGGGGCTGGAGCTTCGGCTACTTCGGCGGCATGCTGACGCTCGGGCTCAGCCTGGGCTACGTGATCTGGGCACAGCGGCAGTCCTTGCCGGCGGCGCACTTCGTGCCGGTGACCATGCTCGTCACGGCGGCCGTCTTCGGACTGTCATCGCTGGCCACCTTTGCCCTGCTGACCGAGCGCGCGTCGCCGCAGCCTCAGGCGGCGCGCGAGACCGGGCTTCGCGCGTCGTTCGCGCGGCTGCAACGAACCTGGCAGCAGGCGCGGCGCTTTCGCGACTTCCGCGCGCTGCTGACCTGCGCGGTGGCCTACCAGGCCGGCATCTCGGTCGTCATCGCGTTGGCAGCGGTCTATGCCGAGCGGGTGCTGCAGTTCAAGCAGACCCAGACCATGCTGCTGATCTTCGTCGTCAACATCGCTGCGGCGGCAGGCGCCTTCGCCTGGGGCTACGTGCAGGACCGGATCGGCCACCGCCCGGCGCTGGGCCTCACGCTGGCGGGCTGGATCGTGATGACCGTGCTCGCTGCGCTGGCCACCGGACCGGGGCTGTTCTGGGTGGCGGCGCTGCTGGCCGGGCTGTGCATGGGCTCCAGCCAGTCGGCCGGCCGCGCGCTGGCCGGTGTCTTCTCGCCCGCGGGACAGCGCGCCGAGTTCTTCGGCCTGTGGACCTTCGCGACCCGGCTGTCGGCGATCGTGGGGCCGATGACCTACGGCCTGGTCACGCTGCTGACCGGCGGCAACCACCGGCTGGCGATCGCGTCCACCGGCATCTTCTTCGTGCTTGGCCTGTTGCTGCTGGTGCTGGTCGACGTGCCGCGCGGCATCGCCGCGGCGGCGGCGGCGGGCGAGGCCGGCGCGCCGGCACGCTGAGGTTGAGGCATCGTGCGGATCGCGGTCCGGCTGTCGCCTGGGCCGGCGGGGCCAGCGCAACAAGGTCAACCTGGAGCAACTGCAACATGAACAACTACCGCAACCTGCTGGTGCATGTCAGCGACAGCGAGCGATCGGGCAACGTGTTGGCTTGCGCCGCCGCGGTGGCCGTTGCACAGGGTGCGCGCTTGCGCGCGCTGCATGCGGTCGAGCCGATGCATGCCGGGGCTTACCTCAGCCCGGAGTCGGCGATGATCAGCGCCCGCAACGACGAAGACATCGAGCGCCAGCGCCACGCAAGGGCGCGCGACCGGGTGCTCGAGGCGGCCCGGTCGAGTGGCCTGAGGATCGACTTCGAAAGCCCTGGCGGCGACCCGGTCGAGGCGCTGTGCGCTCGCTCGCGGGTGGCCGATCTGGTGGTGCTGGGCCAACCCGCCGGCGACGATGCGGACGGTCCATCGCGGCGCCTTGCGTCGCAGGTGCTGGTGGCTGCAGGGTGCCCCGTGCTCTTCGTCCCGGGCAGCGAGCCCGCCACCGACTGCGGCAAGCGCGTGCTGGTCGCCTGGTCGGCCACGCGGGAGAGCGCTCGGGCGCTGCGTGACGCGTTGCCGATACTGCAACGCGCGGCGGCGGTCGACGTGCTGCGTTTCGGCGCCTCGCAAGCGGGCTCGGACGAGCCGCTCGATGGCGTGCTCAGCTACCTGCGAGCGCACGGTGTTTCGGCCACGCGCTCGGTCCAGCCGGTGCGGCAGGTGTCCTTCAGCGAACGCATGCTGACGCCGACGGTGGTCGATGCATCGATCGCGGAACTGTTGCTGTCGCATGCCGCCGACATCGACGCCGACCTCGTCGTGATGGGGGGCTACGGCCACACGCGCGCCTATGAACTGCTGCTCGGCGGGGTCACGCGAACCCTGCTCGGCTCGATGACGGTGCCGACCTTGATGTCGCACTGAGCGCAGGCCCTGCGCCTCGGCTGCACGCAACGTGCGGGATGCTTGACCGCTTGCCGGGCAGCAGCCCGGCCGGCCGATCGACGCAGCGTCGCCAGCCCTGCTGCCGATGCAGAACCGTTTGATCTGACGCAACCATCGGAGCGCCATCAGGCGGCAGTCTTCGGGCCGTTGATTGTCATGTATACAGTATCCACAAGGGTCGCCGACCCAACCGACCCGGGAGGATTCATTGGCAGTCTCATCGTTCGAACCGGTTGAGCGGCCGGTGGCCTTGGGGGCCAAGGTCTACGACGCGCTGCGCGCGCGGCTGCGCAGCGGCGCCATCGAGCCCGGCCAGGCCCTGCAGGAAGTGGAACTAGCGGCGCAGTTGGGCGTGTCACGAACGCCGGTGCGCGAGGCGATGGCACGCCTGGCCAGCGAGGGCTTGCTCGACAGCGACAGGCGCAGCTTCACGGTGCCGGCGCTGTCGCGCCAGGATGTCGATGACATCTACGAAGTGCGCTTCCTGGTCGAGCCGGCAGCGCTGCGCCGGATCGCGCCGCAGACGGCCGACCCGAGCCGGCGCGCCCCGATCGACACCGCATTGGCCGCTGCCGTGGCGGCCGATCGGGCGTCGGACGCCGACGCCTTTCGCGACGCCAACGTGCGCTATCGCACGGCCTGGTTGGCGCTGGTCCCGAACTCGCGTCTGGTGCGCGTCGTCGAGCAGTACGCCGACCACATGCAGCACATTCGCGCACTCACGCTGGGCGACGCCAAGGTGCGCACGATCGTCCTGCGCGGGCTCAAGCGCATCACCACCGCGTTGGCCGCCGGCGACGGCGACGCGGCTGCAGCAGCGATGGACAAGCACCTGCGCCAGGCGCGGCTGGCCTTTGTCGCTGCCACCGGTCTGGACGGCAAGCGCGCGGCGCGCAGACCCGACATCACGGAGCGGGCATGACACCGCTGGCCGACTGGGTCGACGTCAACGCGGCGCGGCAGCCGCACAAGACCGCCTTGCTGCACGCCGCGGGCAGGCTCAGCTTCGCCGCACTGGCGCGCGCCGTCGACGAGGGGGCACGCGCGCTGGCCGTGGCTGGCGTGAAAGCGGGTGACCGAGTGGCCTGGCTCGGCCTGAACAGTGCTGCGCTGCTGGCGACCTTGTTCGCCTGCGCGCGCAACGGCAGCATCCTGATGCCGCTGAACTGGCGCCTCGCGCCGGCTGAGCATCAGGCCATGCTGGCAGACAGCGCGCCGGCGCTGCTGGTGGCCGACGAGAGCTTCGCCGCCATCAGCGAAGCGCAGCGCGTCGCCCCTGCCGGCACGCGCTGCATCGCCATCGGCAGCGCGCCGCCAGGCTGGACGCCGTGGTCGTCGTTCGTCGACAGCGGCCGCAGCGGGGCGCTGCCCGGCGGACCGGTCGACCCCCTTGCGCCGGTGCTGCTGTGCTGGACCTCGGGGTCCACCGGGCAACCCAAAGGCGTGCTGCTGAGCCAGGATGCGCTGGCCGCCAACGCCGACGCCAGCGTCGACATGCACGGCCTGACGGCCGACGACCGCGTGCTGACCACGCTGCCGCTGTTCCACGTCGGCGGCCTGAACATCCAGACCCTGCCCGCCCTGCGCGCCGGCTGCACAGTCAGCCTACACGCCAGGTTCGACCCCGGCTCCGCCTTCGACGCCATCGAGCGCGAACGCATCACGCTGACGGTGCTGGTGCCGGCGCAGCTCGACGCCATGCTGGCCCACCCGCGCTGGGCCAGCGCCGACTTGTCCAGCCTGCGCATGATCAGCACCGGCTCGACCCTGGTGCCGGCGCGGCTGATCCGTGCCGTGCACGCACGCGGCGTGCCGCTGGTGCAGGTGTGGGGTGCCACCGAGACCGCGCCGATCGCAGCCTGCCTGCACGCCGACGAAGCGCTGCGCAAGGCCGGCAGCAGCGGCCGCGTCGCCGCCGGTTGTGCGCTGCGCATCGTCGACGCACGGGGTGCCGACGTGCCCGTGGGCACGCCGGGCGAGATCCTGGTGCGCGGCCGCAACGTGATGCACGGCTACTGGGCCGACCCGGCCGCCAGCGCCCGTGCGCTGGCCGGTGGCTGGTTCCACTCCGGCGACATGGGGCACCTGGACGACGAAGGTTTTCTCAGCATCGACGGCCGGCTCAAGGACATGATCATCTCTGGCGGCGAGAACGTCAGCCCGGCCGAGGTCGAAGCGGTGCTGCTCGACAACGCCGACATCGCCGAAGCCGCCGTCGTCGGTCGGCCCGATGCACGCTGGGGCGAGGCGGTGGTGGCGGTGGTGGTGCCCAGGCCCGGCGCGCAACTCTCGCGTGAGCAGGTGCTGGCGCCGTTCGAACACCGGCTGGCCCGCTTCAAGCATCCCAAGGACGTGCTCGTGGTCGACGCCTTGCCGCGCACCGCGCTCGGCAAGGTGCGCAAGGAGGACGTGCGCCGGCTCGTCGCCACGCACACCGCGGCAGGCACGCCGGCGCAGCAGGAGCGAATCGAATGACAGTCAAGTTAGGCATCGACGTCGGCGGCACCTTCACCGACTTCGTGCTCGCGCGCGAGGGCCAGCCGCCCTTCATCCACAAGACCTTGTCGACCCCGGCGGACCCGTCGATCGCGGTCGTCGACGGGCTGGCACAGATCGCCGCGGCGATGAACCCGGCGCAATCGCTGGAGACGTTCGCGCGCTCGATCGACACCATCGTGCACGGCACCACGGTGACGACCAACGCCACGCTCACCAGCAACGGCGCACGCTGCGCGCTGCTGACCACCGAGGGCGTGCGCGACGCGCTCGAGATGCGCCGCGGCGTGCGCGAAGAGCAATACAACAACCGCTACACCAACGTGCGCCCGCTGGTGCCGCGCGTGCGCCGGATCGGCATCCGCGGCCGGCTCGACCGCGACGGCAGGGAACTCGAGCCGCTCGATCTGCAGGCCGTGCAGGCAACGCTTGCGGTCTGGCGTGCCGACGGCGTGCAGGCGGTGGCGGTGTGCTTCATGAACAGCTTCGCCAACCCGCTGCACGAGCAGGCGGCGGCGGAGCTCGTGCGCAGCCAGATGCCCGGCGCCTACGTCTCGGTGTCGACCGAGGTGCTGCCGTCGATCCGCTTCTACGATCGGGTCAGCACCACCGCGCTGAATGCCTACGTCGGCCCCAAGCTCGAGCATTACCTCGACCAGCTGGTCGCCCGGCTGGCCGGCATCGGTTTTGGCGGCCTGCTGCTGATCATGCAGTCCAACGGCGGCGTGATCTCGCCGCAGGCGGCGCGTGACAAGGCTGCACTGACGCTGCTGTCGGGCCCTGCGGGCGGCCCCGGCGCGGGCTTGTTCTACGTCGGCGCGCATGGGCGCGACCGCTGCATAACCACCGACATGGGAGGCACCAGCTTCGAGGCCTCGGTGGCGGTGGGCGCACCGATGGTCAAGAACGACGGCCAGATCGCACGCCACCGGATCGCCTTGCCGATGCTCGACATCCACACCATCGGCGCCGGCGGCGGCTCGATCGGGTGGCTCGACGAAGGGGGCCTGTTGCGCATGGGCCCGCAAAGCGCCGGCGCCGACCCCGGCCCGGCCTGCTATGGCCGCGGCGGCGAGCTGCCCACCACCACCGACGCCAACGTCGTGCTCGGCTACCTCGACCCGACCTTCTTTGCCGGCGGTCGCATGCAGCTCGACCTGGCTGCGGCGCGGCGCGCGATCGAGCAACACATCGCGCGGCCGATGGGCTTGACCGTCGAGCAGGCCGCGGCCGGCATGTACCGCGTGGCCTGCAACAACATGGCCCAGGGCGTGCGCGAGGTGACGATCAAGCGCGGCTTCGATCCGCGTGAGTTCCCGCTCATTCCCGGCGGCGGCGCCGGGCCGATCCACGGCTGCCTGATCTGCAGCGAGCTCGGCATCCCGTTGCAGATCGTGCCGCGTGAAGCCTCCGTGCTGTGCGCCCTGGGCATGTTGATGTGCGAGCTGCGGCACGACTTCGTGCGCACCTTCGTCGCCCGGCTCGAAAGCCTCGACTGGGTGCGCCTGGCTGCACTGGTCGACGCGATGGCGGCCGAGGGCACCAGGCTGCTCACCGACGAGCGCATCGCGCCGGCGCGCCGGCGGGTCGAACTGCGGCTGGACTGCCGCTACATCAAGCAGTACCACGAGGTGTCGGTCAGCGTGCCGCTGCAAACCGTCGATCAGCGCGACGCCGCCGCGATCGCGCGCGCCTTCCATGCCGAGCACCTGCGCCTGTACGGCTATTCGCTGCAGGCCGAAGGCAGTGCGGTCGAGATCATCAACGTGCGGCTGCAGGCGATCGGCGCCACCGAGCGCCCGGCCTACCGCAGCGAGGCCGCCGGCCAGAGCGACGCGAGGGCCGCGCTGAAGGGCCGGCGCAGCGTCTACATCCCCGAGCGCGATGCCTACGCCAGCCTGCCGGTGTACGACGGCCACGCCATGCACTGCGGCCACCGCGTCAGCGGTCCGGCGCTGATCGAGCAGCAGACCACCGCCATCTTCGTCAGTGATTCCTTCGACTGCACGGTGGACACGCTCGGTTCGTTCGTGCTCTACGCCAAGGGGCGCGACGACCTGCTCGGCAGCGTGGCGCGCAAAGAGGAGGCTTGTGCATGACCATCGACCCGATCCTGCTGTCGGTCTACGCCCGCACCTTCAAGTCGATCACCGACGAGATGAGCATCTCGATGGAGCAGACCACGCGCAGCCCCATCCTGTGCGAGGCCAAGGACTACGTCACCGGGCTGTACGACGCCGACGGCCGCATGCTCGAGCAGACCGAGAACCTGCCGATCCTGGCCTTCTCGCTGGCCCCGGTGTGCAAGCACATCCGCAAGACCTTCGACGGCGAGATCTACCCCGGCGACGTCTTCTTCCACAACGACGTCTTCACGCTGGGCAACCAGAACAACGACGTGGCGGCCTTCAAGCCGGTGTTCGTCGGCGACGAGCTGGTCGGTTGGACCGCGGTCAAGGGGCACCAGGCCGACATCGGCGGCGCGGTGGCCGGCGGCTACAACCCGAACGCGGTCGAGGTCTGGCAAGAGGCGCTGCGCATCCCGGCGGTGAAGATCGTCGAGCGCGGCAAGCTGCGCCAGGATGTCTGGAACCTGATCTTCGCCAACGTGCGCCTGGACATCGTGCAGCACGACATGAAGGCCGAGATGGGCGCCTGCACGGTCGGCGAGCGACGGCTGGTCGAACTGCTGCAGAAGTACGGCGTGGCCAGCTACCGCGAGCACAAGCAGGCCCTTTTCGACGCCACCCGCCGCATGATGGAAGCCGAGATCGCCAAGATCCCGAACGGCCGCTACAGCGGCGAAGGCTATGTGTATTACGACGGCCGGCACGAAGGCAGCAAGTTCACGATCCGGGTCGACATCGAGGTCCAGGACAAGCGCATCAGGTTCGACTATTCACGCACCGACGCGCAGACCAACGGCTTCGTCAACGGCACCTTCACCTCCAGCGCGTCGGCCACCATCCTGACCCTGCTGCAGATGGTCAACCCCGACATCCCGCACAACGAGGGCATGGTCGAGCCGATCGAGATCATCATCCCCGAAGGCACGATCCTCAACGCCGCGTACCCCAAGGCGACGACCTTCGGCAACCACCTGTGTCCGCCGAATGCCGACGCCATCCAGCGCGCGCTCAGCACCGTGCTGCCCGAGCGCGTGACCGCGGGCTGGAACAACCTGCTGGCCGCGCTGACCACCGGCATCGACCCGCGCAGCGGCGAGAAGTACGTCGACATCGGCTTCATGGGCCTCAAGGGTGGCTCGGGAGCGCTGCCGGGCTGCGACGGCTATGACCACATCGGCATGATCGACGCGTCCGGCGGGGTGCTCGACCAGGACTACGAGATGTTCGAGCAGCAAACGCCGCACACCCTGATCAAGCACGATCTGCTCACGGACTCGGCCGGCGCCGGCGAGTGGCGCGGCGGACTCGGTGTGGAAACGATTTACGCAATCGGTTCCGACGACACGCAACTGGTGACTTTCGGCGACGGCGACTTCGAGCCCGCCTT
>JANOJJ010000800.1:0-5668 GCA_031408155.1 Rubrivivax sp. | reverse complement strand
CGTTGCGGAAAGGCGCGTGCGGGTCCGCGGCGGTCAAGCCTGCGACGGCGATCATCGAGCTTGGCCCGAAGAGGTTCAGCAGCGTCTGGCTGGCGCGGCCGCTGGCAATCTCACCCGCAGGCGCCGACTGGAAGTAGCGTTCGAGCAGCGGCCCCGCTGTGCGCCCGAGCGGCGCCTTCGACGAAAAGCCGTAGAGCATCGGCACGTCCTTGAAGACGTGGCGCAGCCGGTCGCGATTGCTCTGGCCGTAGCGCTCGCTGAGCAGGACAGACACGCGATCGGCTTCGGCCTGCGAACGGCCCGAACGGATGAGGCTGCGCCCAACCTCGGCCGAGGCGGCAAACCGGGGCTCCGACTTCAGCGTGTTGCAGCCGAACAGATACACCTCCTTGAGTTGCGCGAACAGTCCGCTGCAGGACGCGCTGCACGACGCGTGCTGCAACTCGTGCATCGTCAGGAACTCGCGGTCGTCGAAGCGGTCGGTGTAGAACTCGGTACCATCATCGAAATGGCCGGAAATGATCAGCGCGTCGCAGCTCACGCCGCGCCGGCAGGCCGAGGCCAGCCAATCCGGCTGCCCGCGCTGCACCAGTTCGACAAAGCGGTACTTGTCGCGCGGCAGATGGCGCTGGAACATGTCCCGTTCGTCGGACGAGTTGATGGTGACGCTGCACACGGTCTTCGGTGCGGCGCCGGCAGCGAACGACCAGGCTGCGAGCAGGCACGCGAGCAGGCCTGCCGACCTGCCGAAGAGGGATCTGGGCCGCGCAGTTCGATTCAGCATGCAGGAAGTGTTTCACAACCCGCACTGGCGAAAAATAGGGGCTTGTAACGAGCCGCGCCCCCCCCCGTGCCGTCCGGCCCGCCCCTGGCCTGGCCCTCAGGGCGACTGCAGCCGGCGTATCAGCGCGTCGATCATGTTGTCGCCGGGCGGGGACGGGAGGCGGTCCCTGGTCATCGTGCGCACGAGTTCCGGGCTGGCGATCGAGCGCCGGTCGGCGCGGACCAGGATGCCCGCGATCGCGGCCTGGACCGGCCATGACGACGTCTCCGAGTACAGGCGTGTCAGCAGAGCCAGTATTTCTCGATCGGACACATAGTGCCGGCCCAGGGCCTCGAGCGCACGCACCTGCGCAGCAGGCGCACGCATGCGGGCGATGTCCGCGGCGACCCGACCCAACTCGGCGCCGTCGGTGATGGGGCGGTGCCGCAGATAGGCGCGCGCGATCTCGACATCCGCCTCGCTGGGGCTGATCAGCCCCTGCAACGTGCGCGCGCGCCCCTCGGTGCTGCCCAGGCAGGCGCGCACGGCAGCGTGCGGCACATCGTCGGCCGGGCTGCCGGGCAAGATGCGGCGGGCGAACGCACCGTCGAGCTCGTATTCCTGGTTCAAGGTGCATGCCAGATCCACCTCGGTCACGCCGACCGCGCTGCGGGCCTGCAGTTCGGCCAGCATCAGCGCCAGTTCAGCCCACCGTTCGTCGGCCGACAGCCAGCCCAGCTCGTTGGCCAGCGTGACCATGCGCGTTCGTACCGCAGGCTGATCGGCGTCGCGTGCGAAGTCGAGAAAGCGCGCGCGGGCGGCCCCGTCGCGTGCGATGTTGTCGAGCGCCTGTGCAACCGCCGGCGCCTGCCGCGCGTCGTCGTCGAGCGCCGTCGTGAAGCGCTGGATACGGTCGAGATGGATCCTGCTTTGCGCGACTGGCCGTTGCAGCAGTTGGTGGACGAAGGCCAGCCGGTTCGCGTCAGACAGGCGGTCATCGGTGAACTGGCACACATCGCGCCGCACATCGGCATGCGGATCCTGGTCGGTCATGCCCTGGGCGACGGACATCGCGTACGGCGCGAACTGCCCGAGCAGGCGGCTGCTCGGGCGGCCTTGACCGATCTCGCGCGCGCCGTGGCTCCGGAAGTAGCCGTCCAGCGTGGACGCTGCGATCGGACCCAGCGGCGCAACTGACGAAAACCCGTAGATCACTGGGATGTCCTTGAACACCTGGCGCATACGGTCGCGGCTGCTCTCGCCATGCCCTGCTTTCAACTTTCGCAGGTGGCGCTCGGCTTCCTTGGGCGAGTGTCCTTCGCGCACGAGACTGCGAACGATCTCTGCCGATGCGCTGCTCAAGGGCTCCGGATTGAGCGTATTGCAGCCGTACAGGTGAACCTCCTTCAGGCGGGAAAAGAGCGCCGGGCAGGAATCGCTGCACGAGACACGCTCGAGTTCACCGATGGGCAGGAACTCGCGTACCTCCAGCCGATCCGAAAAGAACTCACTGCTGCCGTCGTAGTGGCCGGAGATGATGAGCACGTCGCAGGCGATGGCCGCGCGGCAGGCCGAGGCCAGCCAGTCGGGCCGGTCACGCTCGACGAGTTCGACGAAGCGGTACTTCGCTGCCGGCAGGTAGCGGCGAAACGTTTCCTTCTCGTCGGCGGAATTGACGGTAATGGTGCAAACCGTCTGCATGTCGCCCGCGGCAAACGCGGCCGACAACGACAAGACCGCTGCGAACGCGACGAAACCGAGCTTCGTTGGCCAGACCATGCAGTCATCCTAGGGATGACCGGGTACGCCGTCTGTGCGCTGGCGGGGGATCGGAGCTTCGTTCACCGCGGTTCAGCGTAGCGACCCGGCCGGCCGATCAAGCCCTGTCGTCGCCGGGTCCGAGCGGCCACTCGTCGAGCACGACGCCAAGGCCCCGGCCGGCGCGATCGTGGCAGACTCGCGCCTGCGTGTACGGTGCGGCCTGGCATGCGCTGGGCGATGATCATCCTCGCTGGTCATGGTGGCCAGGCTGGCCAACAACAGGCGTGCTCCGGTCCGGTTGAATCAACAAGAACTCCAATGGCACTGATTTCATTCAATCGCATCGGGCACAAGATCCTGGCCGTGGTCGGCTTGACGGTGACCCTGGGCCTGGGGGCGACGGCGTGGTTCTACGTCGACTACCAGGAACGCGCAGTCCTGGCGCAGAACGAACGCACGATGCTCAAGCTGACGGAAACCGTCAGCCAGAACCTGCAAAGCGTGATGCTGGCGGGCTATGCGGATATTGCGCAGGCCTTTGGCCAACGGCTGCACAAGGTCGAGGGGATCGACAATTTCGACATCGCACGCGTCGACGGTCTGGAGGCGTTCCTGGACAACAAGACGATCCTCGAAGTCAATCGTCGCCGCGGCGAAGAAACCTTCCAGCCACGCCCGACCGAGACCGAGAACCGATTGTCCGCAGCGGGCGAGCCCCATTTCAGGCAGGTGCTGCAGACCCTGGCGCCGGTGTCGTACTACACGCTGAACGACAAGGGCGACAAGGTGCTGACCTTTCTGGCCCCGATCCCCAACCAGAAGGCCTGCTACAAGTGCCATGGCCAGGCCAACCCGATCCGTGGCGTGATCAGGCTGTCGACCTCGCTGGCCGCGGTCGACCACGACATCCAGCAGACGCGCAAGGCCTCGTTGCTGGTGCTCGCGCCGGCGCTGCTGGTCACGCTGCTGTTGACCGCCGTGATCATGCGGCGCTCGGTCGTCAACCCGATCGAGCAGATGACCTCGGCGATGAAGCGCGCGTCCAGCGGCGAGCTCAACCAGCAGCTACCGGTGAGCGGCAAGGACGAGCTGGCCCAGATGGCGGGCAGCTTCAACTCCATGACCACCGAGTTGCTCAAGACCTACGAGGGTTTGCGGCTCGAGCAGGACAAGCTCACCACCATCATCCACAGCGCGCGTGAAGCGATCATCGTCACCGACGCCACCGACGCCACCGACCACGTCGTGCTGGTCAACCCGGCGGCGATGGAACTGCTGGGCAAGACGCAGGAGCGCATCGTCAACGAAGGGTTCCTCAACCTGTTCGACAACCCCGCGCTGATGGAGCAGTGGCTGAACGACCCGGATGAAAAGAGCGGTCCCTACACCCAGCTCATCAACGACCACGTGCTCAGCGTGCACGCTTCGCGCATCAAGAACGCGCAAGGCCATCCGGTCGGCAGCGCGGCGCTGCTGCGCGACATTACCGAGGAAAGGCGGCTGGAGGACGAGCTTCGACGCCTGTCCAACACCGACGGCCTGACCGCGCTGTACAACCGGCGCTATCTCGACGAATCGCTGCACGGCGAACTCGCGCGCGCCCAGCGCTACCGCCTGCAGCTATCGGTGCTGATGTTCGACATCGACCACTTCAAGAAATTCAACGACACCCACGGCCACGACCAGGGTGACCGCGTGCTGCAGGCGGTCGCGGCCACGCTGCGCGGCGCACTGCGCAACCAGGACTATCCGTGCCGCTACGGCGGCGAGGAGTTCGTCGCCATCCTGCCCAACACATCGAAGGCCGGTGCCTACAGCCTGGCCGAACGGCTGCGCAAGGACGTCGAGCGCACGATCGTCGACGGCCTGAGGGTCACGATCTCGATCGGGGTGGCGGAGTATCCGGACCTCGATGTGGCCGACGAAGCCAAGTTGGTCGAGGCTGCCGACGCCGCCATGTACGAAGCCAAGCGGTCGGGTCGCAACCGGGTCTGCCTTGCCGACAGCTCTGCGGTCAAGGTCGAGCGCTGACGCTCTGCCGGCCGTGGGCACGCGTCGCGCGACGGGCAGCGAAGGCCGGGGCCTTATTGCAGCGCCGAAAACTCGAACTGCAGCGGCTCCGAGACCGACTTGTGCTCGGCCTGCCCGCGGTTGAAGACCGCGATCTGGCCGAGCAGCTTCAGACCGGCCTTGAACACCACGTCGTCGTCGGCGCCGGTGGCGAGCGCACGCGAGAATTCCAGGCTCCACGAACCGCCCTTCCAGACCCCCCTGGCCTGGACGTTGGCCACGCTGCCCGAGGCCTTCTGGGTCTCGAACGATGGCAGCTTGTCGCCCTTGTTTTCCTTCGGCGAAGGCAAGTTCTTGTAGGGCGGCACGCCGGCGTCGCGCGCCTTCTTGATGTAGACCGTCTTGCCGCCAGGCAGGCTGTATTCGGCAGCGTCCTCGGTCAATCGGGTCGTGAAGGCGTGATGCAGGTCCTCGGCGATGCCGGTCGGGTTGGTGCGGGCAGCGTTCCACAGCCAGACATCGACCTTGTAGTCCCTGGCGCTGAGCATCGTCCGGTCGAAGTCGCCGGCCAGGTGGAAGCGCAGCGCGAACTGGTCGTCATAGCGGCGTGCCTGCGCGTACTTGGTGCCGCGCCATTCCCAGCCCTGGTGCTCCTTGTCCTCGGTTGGATCGGGGTACTTCACGGCGAGGTAGAAACGTCCGCCGGATACACCGGCCTTGAGCTGGACGGTCAGGCTGCCGGTGAGGTTGAGGTCGTCGCCTTCCTCGAGCCCGTATGTCGACCGGTCCTTGCGCTCCAATGCCGGCTTGACCTGGATGCCGATCCAGCCGTCGGCGCCCCATTCGGACAGGTCGCCATCGACCTTGGGCGCCGCCGACAGGGCGCTGACCGGCACCACCTGGGGCGCCGGATCGGCAGCCAGGACGAAACATGGCCAGGCGGCCAGCAGCGCTGCCAGGCGGCGCAGGCGGAGCATCTTCATTCGACCACGATCATGCCGTCCATGCCCTTGACGCGATGGTCGTCAATGGTGCAGTAGACGGTGTACGAACCCTTCTTGACCGGCACGATGTAGAGATCGAGCTGGCCGGTCTTCTTCAGCACTTCGGTCGCGGTGATGTAGTCGACCTTGA
>JANOJJ010000782.1:0-9349 GCA_031408155.1 Rubrivivax sp. | reverse complement strand
CTGCAGTGCGCGACCCGCCTGGAGCCCTTTAGCGCCATGGTCTTCTCCAACACGGTCAATGGCATCGGCCAGCTCGCGGTGCGACTGCGCGACGCCGACGTGCTGGTGCTGATCCGTGAACGCACGCAGTTCCCGCGCGCGCTGCTGGAGAAGCTGCCGCGACTGAAGCTGATCGCGCAGACCGGCCGCGTGGGCACGCACATCGACGTCGAGGCCTGCACCCGGCTGGGCATCGCGGTGGCCGAGGGCGTGGGCTCGCCCACTGCGCCGGCCGAGTTGACCTGGGCCCTGATCATGGCCGCCATGCGGCGGCTGCCGCAATACATCGGCAACCTCAAGCATGGCGCCTGGCAGCAGGCCGGGCTGAAGTCAGCGTCGATGCCGCCCAACTTCAACGTCGGGCAGGTGCTCAAGGGCCGCACGCTGGGCGTCTGGGGCTACGGCAAAATCGGCCAGCTGGTGACGGGCTTTGCCCGTGCCTTCGGCATGCGGGTGCAGATCTGGGGCAGCGGGGCCTCGCGCGAACGCTCGCTGGCCGATGGCCACCAGCCCTGCGCGACGCGTGAGGCCTTCTTCGCCAGCAGCGACGTGGTTACCGTGCACCTGCGTCTGTGCGAGGCCACGCGCGGCATCATCACGCTGGATGACTTGTCGCAGATGAAGCCGACCGCCCTCTTCGTCAACACCTCGCGCGCCGAACTGGTGGTCGAGAACGCGCTGGTGTCGGCGCTCAACCGCGGCCGGCCCGGCATGGCCGCGGTCGATGTGTTCGAGAGTGAACCCATCCTCCAGGGCCACCCGTTGCTGAGGCTGGAGAATGCCATCTGTACGCCGCACATCGGCTATGTCGAGCAGGACAACTACGAGCTGTACTTCGGCGCTGCCTTCGACAACGTCATCAACTTCATCAAGCAGAGCCCGACCAACATCATCAACCTCGAAGCGCTGCGGGTACTGCGTTGACGACGCGCGCTTGAAGGCGCGACCTTTGACGCTTCGCACAGGGCGCTGCCGCTGTTGGCGGCGTTGGCACGCTGCACCAGGCTGGCCATGCGCATGAAACGCATGAAAGGATCGCTGCATGCCTGAACCGGCACCTCACCCTGCCGCCGCCGCCGCTGCGCTGCGTGCGCCGGCGTCGCTGGGCGAGCTGTTCCGCGTCTTCAACGCGTTGGCGCTGCAGGGCTTTGGCGGCGTGCTGGCGGTGGCCCAGCGCGAACTGGTCGAGCGCCGGCGCTGGTTGACGCGCGAACAGTTCGTCGAGATCCTGTCGATCGGGCAAGTGCTGCCGGGGCCCAACATCGTCAACATGGCGCTGCTGATCGGCGACCGTTTCTTCGGGTTGCGCGGTGCCTTTGCCGCCATGGCGGGTCTGCTGGTGGTGCCGCTGCTGATCGTGCTGGCGCTGGCCGCGCTGTACGGCCAGTTGTCGAGCCAGCCGCGCGTGGCCGGTGCCTTGCGTGGCATGGGCGCCGTCTCGGCCGGCCTGGTGGTCGCCACCGCGCTCAAGATCATGCCCACGCTGAAGCAGAACGCGCTCGGCCTGCCCACCGTCGCTCTGATGGTGCTGGCGTCGACACTGGCCATCGGTTGGTGGCGCTTCTCGCTGGTGTGGGTGGTGCTGGGCCTGGGCGCGCTGTCGATGGCGCTGGCGGCGCGCAGGCTGCCGCGATGAGCTGGCTGCAAGTGCTGCTGTGGGGCCCGGGCCTGCTGACGGCGGGCGATCTGCTGGCGATGTTCGTGCACTTCATGCTGCTGTCGGTGCTGGCCATCGGTGGTGCGATCACCACCATGCCCGACATGCAGCGCTGGGTGGTGGGTGAGCACGGCTGGCTGAGCGACGCGCAGTTCACCGCGTCGGTGGCGCTGGCGCAGGCCGCACCGGGCCCCAACCTGCTGTTCGTGGCGGTGATCGGCTGGAACGTGTCGGGCCTGTACGGCGTGCTGGCCACGATGGCCGGCAGCCTGCTGCCATCGACCACCCTGGCCCTGATGGCCACGCGCTGGGGCGCGCAACGTCAGCACACGCTGGGTGTGCGCGCCTTCAAGGCAGGCATGGCACCGCTGACGATCGGCATGCTGCTGGCCACCGGCTGGGTGCTGACCGAACCGCTGCGCGCCTACCCGGCCACCGCCTTGCTGGTCGCAGTAGCGGTGGGCTTCGTGCTGTTCACCAGGCTCAGCCCCTTGTGGCCGATCGCGATCGGCGCGGTGATCGGTGCACTGGGCTGGTTGGGCTGATATGGCAGCTTTGCGCCTGCAGGATCGGCGGGCCTGCGTAGCTGCCAACGGGCCGACCTCGGGCCTGCCTTGCGCTCGCTGCTTGCCATGCGCCCGATGAAGACCGCCCTGATCGTGCTGGCCCTGCTGGCCCTGCTGGCCGTGCTGTACGTGGCGCTGGTGGCGGCGCTCTGGTGGGGCCAGGAAAGGCTGCTCTTCCAGCCGGCGCGGCTGGCGGCCGACCACCGCTTCGAGGTGGCGCCCGACGTGCACGAGCGCTACGTCGACGTGCCCGGTGCCCGCCTGTCGGCGCTGCACCTGCAACTGCCCGCGCCCAAGGGCGTGGTGTTCTACCTGCACGGCAATGCCGGCAACCTGGCGAGCTGGTTTGTCAACGCCGACTTCTACCGGCGCGCCAACTTCGATCTGTTCATGCTCGACTACCGCGGCTACGGCAAGAGCAGCGGCCGCATCCAGAGCCAGGCACAGCTCGAGGCCGACGTGCGCGCTGCCTGGGCTGCGGTGGCGCCACGCTACACCGGCAAGCGGGTGGTGCTGTTCGGCCGATCGCTGGGGTCCGGCCTGGCCGCCGGCCTGGCGGCCGAATTGCAGCCCGAGCTGACGGTGCTGGTCTCGCCCTACGTCAGCCTGCGCGCGCTGGCGGCCGAGCATTACCCCTGGGTGCCGGCGGCCGTACTGCGCTACACGCTGGCCACCGACGCCGCGCTGGCGCGAGTCAAGTCTCCGCTGTTGCTGCTGCATGGTGGGCGCGACCGGTTGATCCCGCCCGAACACAGCGACCGCCTGGCCCGGGTGGCGCCACACGCCCGTGTGCT
Source organism: Rubrivivax sp. (assembly GCA_031408155.1). GTDB lineage: Bacteria > Pseudomonadota > Gammaproteobacteria > Burkholderiales > Burkholderiaceae_C > Rubrivivax. Next base: position 6,293 of record JANOJJ010000782.1, on the reverse strand, counting down.
GACGGTGGCTGACGCCGGGCACAACGACATCCAGTCGTACAACGCCTACCTCGACGTTCTGCGGGCTGCGCTGGACGGGTTGTGAAATCCGGTGCGCTGCCCGAACCTCACTGAGTGCCGAAGACCTTGTCGCTGGCGTCGCCCAGACCATCGCTGGCGCGCCTCGAGTGGTCTCGTCCATCGACGGTACGGGCGACCTTGACGGTGGAGTGACCCGCTCGTCCTGGCCGCGCAACCATTGGCGATGCCTCCGGTTCAAGTCCGGGCAACCCCCTGCTTCGGGCGACTGCGGCATGCATCGAAGGCATCTTCGCCTACCTCAACGATGTCGTTGCCCAGGTTGGCGAGCATGCTGATCGAGAACCAGGCCGAACCCACCCTCGGCGTGTGCCTGCGAGGCGGCCGTCATCAACGCAGCGGATGACGCGCCTCGTGCAGCGCGCGCAATGTCCGCTTCGATCCGGGAGGCGAAAGGAAAACGGCAATGAATCCACGCATGATCTTGTATTGCATGGCGTCCGTGGCCGGGCTGGCCGCGCAGGGCGCGGTTCGTGCCCAGGTCGCAGACCCGCCGGCAATGGTCGCATTGCCCTTCGGCCCCGCCGTGCCGCGAGCCTTGCACGGGGCCGCGGCGACCTATCGTCAGCGGGCGCTGGAACACTGCATTCGGCACCAGGTGGGCAAACACACGCCGACAGCGCAGGCGATCGACTTCTGCCGCGACGACCTTGCTGCAACGCGCAAGGCGGCGTCGTCGCCACGTGTCGCCAGCCGATGACCGGGACGCTGTCAAGCATGGGTTGCGCAACGCGCAAGTCGTCAAGCCTGGCCCCACCGGGCGCCCCGGGGATGTCGATGTCAAACGACAGCAGCCGCGCCACGCATGCATGCGGGTTTCAGGTCAGCCGCCGACCGATGACGAATCAGGCCTGACCGAACCGATCAACCAGTCGCGCAGCCGCAGCCCGGGCCTTGCCCCCAGTGCCGCCGCGGCCGCATTGCAGCGCGAGATCACGCCGTCCTCGAAGGTCGATCGCGCCTGACCGATGCGCGCGCTGTCGTGCGCCACCGCGCAGGCCGCGATGTGCATTGCCTGCAGCGCCGGCAGTGCGGCCACGCCGGCTTCATCCTTGCCGACGCCAGCGTCGTTGAACACCGCCAGCAGCGCTTGGGCCTGCGCGGCATAGCGCACCACGCTGGCCCCGGCGTGCGAGCCGCTGACCACGACGCGCCCGCTGCCGTGGGCCGGTGCCTCGGTGATGCTGTCGACCAGCAGCAACGCTGCCCCGAATGGAAATAGGCCGCCCTCGGGGGCGGCCATCGCGGGTGGATCCACGTCGGATGTTCAGTCGGCGTATTGCCCCGCGGCCTTGATCACGTTGCCCCACTTGCTGATCTCGGCCTCGACGAACTTCTTGTGCTCGGCCGGGTTCAGACGCGCGTCGGTCACGATCACGGCGCCCAGGGCTTCCTGGCGCTTGATGAAGTCAGGGTCCTTCAATGCGGTCTTCAGCGCTGCATTGAGCTGGTCCAGCACCGCCTTGGGTGTGCCCTTGGGGGCGTACAGGCCGTGCCAGATGCTGACGTAAAAGCCCGTCAGACCGGCTTCGTTGAGCGTCGGCAGCTTGGCCAGCGCCGGTGTCGTCAGGCGCTTGTCGGTGGTCACCGCAAAGGCCTTTATCTTGCCCGACTCGATCTGGCTGGTGGTGTTGGTGGTCTGGTCGCACATGATGTCGACCTGGCCGCCGAGCAAGTCGGTCATGGCCGGTGCGGTGCCCTTGTACGGCACGGTGGTCATGTCGATCTTGACGCTGGACTGGTACATCAGCCCGCACAGGTGCGACGCCGATCCCAGGCCGGCGTTGGCGAGGTTGACCTTGCCCTTGTTGTCGTTGAGCCACTTGCTCAGCTCGGCGTAGTTGTTCGCTGGCAGCGTCGACTTGCCGACCAGTGTCATCGGCACGTCGTTGATCATGCCCAGGTACTCGAAGTCGGTCGATGGGTTGTAGCCGAGCTTGCGGTACAGCCCCGGTGTGGTGGCCATGCCGATGTGGAACAGCAGCAGCGTGTAGCCGTCGGGGTTGGCCTTGGCGACCTTGGTGGCACCCAGCGTGCCGCCGGCGCCGCCGACGTTTTCGACCACGATCACGGCACCACCCAGGGGCTTGCGCAGCGCTTCGGCAAAGTCGCGCGCCACCTTGTCGGTCGGGCCACCGGCAGCGAACGGCACGACGATGGAGACCGGCTTTTCGGGGTAGGCGGCCAGCGCGGGGAGGGTGGCGGCACTGGCGGCGAGGGCGAACATGAGCTTTTTCATCGGTGTCTCCGTGCGGATCAAAGGCAGCGCGTGAACCGCGCGCCGGGTGGCCGAGATGGTAGGAGAGCGGCCCGGTTCGAAATCGACGGGAACTACTTATCCGCTCGTGGCGTGCGTTCTTGCGCTGTCGCAAGTCGTCGGCGCTCGGAGTCGAGATCGTCGTGATCAACGGCCGACACGTACCGGCATCCCCGCGCAAGGGGATGCCAGCCGGTCGATAACGGGCCAGGCCGAGGAGGCCGAGGATCCGATCGTGCATGGTGCCTGCTGCTGGCCTGCCTGTCGACCGTGCTCGAGACCGTGCCTGCAACGCCGGCACAACCCAACCTGCCCCCGGCCTCGCTGCCACAGCCTGCGCCGGCACCTTCAAGCGTGCCGCCGTGACAACGGCAGCAGCGGGCGCTCAACCGATCTTGCGGCTGTCCTCGATCACCTTGCCGTCGTTGGGCAGGCTGCCGGACTCGCACAACACAACCTCGCTGCGCAGCTTGGTCACGTCGCGCACGCTGGCGGCCACGGCTTCAGCCAGGCCGGCGGGCGCGGCCGTGGCCTCGACCTTCAGCGTCATGCGGTCGTTGGCCATCTCGCCTTCGACCACCAGTCGCGCCCGTGTGATCTCGGGGTGGCGCTTGACCACCTCGGCGACCTGGCTCGGGTGCACGAACATGCCGCGCACCTTGGCCGTCTGGTCGGCGCGACCGAGCCAGCCTTTGATGCGCATGTTGCTGCGCCCGCTGGGGCAGGCGCCGGCGAGCACCGCCGACAGGTCACCGGTGCCCAAGCGCAGCAGCGGGTAGTCAGACTGCAGCACGGTGACCACCACCTCACCGACCTCGCCCTCGGGCACCGGGTCGTCGGTGCCCGGGCGCACGATCTCGACGATCACGCCTTCATCGACCACCAGGCCCTGGCGCGCGCTGGTCTCGTAGGCGATCAGGCCCACGTCGGCAGTGGCATAACACTGATAACCGATGACACCGCGCCCGGCCACCCAGTCGCGAAGTGCGGCCGGGAAGGCCTCGCCGCTGAGCAGCGCCTTCTTGAGAAACGGCAGCGCCACACCGGTCTCGGCTGCTTTCTCGAGCAGGATGCGCAGGAAGCTGGGCGTGCCTGAATAGGCGTCGGCACGCAGGTCGGACGCCGCCTGCAATTGCAGTTCGGTGTTGCCCACGCCGCCCGGAAAGGTGGTGCAGCCGAGCGCCTGCGCGCCGCTTTCGATGAACCAGGCGCCCGGTGTCAGGTGGTAGCTGAAGCTGTTGTGCACCAGATCGCCAGCGCGAAAGCCCGCCGCATGCATGGCTCGCGCGCAACGCCAATAGTCGGCGGCCTGGCCTTCGGGTTCGTAGATCGGGCCGGGCGACTGGTAGACGCGGCGCGCGCCGCGGGCCTTGCCCAGCGCGCGCCAACCGATGGCCGAGAAGCCGCCGAACGGATCCCAGCCTGCGGCGTCGGCGCGACCGGTCTGCTGGCGAGCCAGCAGATCGGTCTTGCGCGTCACCGGCAGCGCGGCCAGGGCGGCGCGCGTGTTGACGCGCGACGGGTCGACATCAGCCAGCCGATCGGCATAGGCCGGCGTTGAGCGGGCGGCCTGTACCTGGGCCGGCAACGCCGCCATCAGCGCGGCTTCACGCAAGGTCGGTTCGCGGGTTTCGAGTGAGTCGTAGTGCTCGGCGGACATGCCAGCCCTCCTGAAAAAAGTGGCCACGGCCGCAGCCGCAGCAGGTGTCAGCCCGTCCGCGTGAAATCGCGTCCGGGCCTTCGATAGGCGTGCAGGTCCTTCCGGACTTGCACGTCCGATCTCAGCCCGTCCGCGTGAAATCGCGTCCGGGCCTTCGATAGGCGTGCAAGTCCTTCCGGACTTGCACGTCCGATCTCAGTCCTCGCGCTGCCAGCGTTCGAGCCGGCGTTTGACCTCGTCGATCAGCTTGCGCTGGTCGGCACCGGACTTGACGGCCTGACGGTCCCATTCGGGCGTCAGCGACAAACGCCGGGCCAGGCGCACGGCCAGCGCACCGTTCTCGACGCTCAGTTGCAGCACGGCCTTGCCCCCCCGCTCGAAACCCGGGCCGCGTTCGGCCAGCCCGAGGTCGCGCAGCGAGCGCTTGAGTTGCAGCAGCGCGCTGTCGGCATCGAACGGTGGTGGGGCCAGGCCCCAATCCTCGGTGCTCACGATCGGTGTTGCGCGCAGCGCCGTCAGGACAACCAGCGCTTGCGCCGCTTGTAGCTCTTGGCGTCGCGGAAGCTCTTGCGGTCGCCACCGCCCATGCCGAGGTAGAACTCCTTCACGTCCTCGTTCTCGCGCAGCGCCTTGGCTTCGCCGTCCATCACGATGCGGCCGTTTTCCAGGATGTAGCCATAGTCGGCATAACGCAGCGCCATGTTGGTGTTCTGCTCGGCCAGCAGGAAGGTCACGCCTTCCTTGGTGTTGAGGTCCTTCACGATCTCGAACACCTCTTCGACGATCTGCGGCGCGAGGCCCATGCTGGGCTCGTCGAGCAGCACCATCTTCGGGTTGGCCATCAGCGCGCGGCCGATGGCGCACATCTGCTGCTCGCCGCCCGAGGTGTAGGCGGCCTGGGTGGTGCGCCGTGTCTTCAGGCGCGGAAAGTAGTTGTAGACCTTCTCCAGCGTGGCATCGACTGCGCCCTTGCCGTCCTTGCGCGTGTAGGCGCCGGTGAGCAGGTTCTCTTCGATGGTGAGGTGGGCAAAGCAGTGCCGGCCTTCCATCACCTGGATCACGCCGCGGTTGACCATCTCGGAGGTGGACAGCTTCTCGATGCGCTCGCCGCGCAGTTCAATGCTGCCCTTGGTCACTTCGCCGCGCTCGCCCGCCAGCAGGTTGCTGACGGCGCGCAGCGTGGTCGTCTTGCCTGCCCCGTTGCCGCCCAGCAGCGCCACCACCTTGCCTTCGGGCACGTTCAGCGACACGCCCTTGAGCACCAGGATCACGTGGTTGTAGATGACCTCGATGCCGTTGACGTTGAGAAGGATGTTGCTCATCGAAAACCTCGTTCTGGATCAAGTACGCGCCTCGGATCCGGCACTGCCGGTGCGCCAGCGCGGCCCTGCGGCTTGCAGGCCGCAGGGCGTTCGGCGGCCAGTCCCGAGCACGCAGGCGCTCGGTCGGGGCCACCTCACCCCCCTTGAGGGGGCTTAGGCCGGACGCCGAGAGCCCGGTGGGCTCTTGGCGCCTGCCTCAGAGCCAGGCCACTGGCCTGGCGCGGTCTGCAAGACAGCGGCAAAGCCGCTTCGGGGGTGGGCGTCAGGACTGGCAATCCGCCGGCGCGCGGCGCGCGATCTTCTTTTCGTTGGCGTACTTCTCGGCCGAGGCCTTCACCAGCGGCTTCAGCAGCGAGTCGTCGGCCTCGTACCAATCGGAGCTGAACGACCACTTGGCGCCGTCCCAGGTGTGGATGCGCGCCCACGACGAACCGAGGTGGTCGGCGCAGCTGGTCGACACCGGGCGCATCACGCCGGCAAAGCCCAGCGCGTCCAGCTTCTTCTGGTCCAGCGCCAGGTTCTCGTAGCCCCAACGCGCCTGCTCGGCGGTGACGACCTTGCCCTTGCCGAAGCGCTCTTGCGCGCGCTTGACGCCTTCCACACCCATCATCGACGCGATCAGGCCGCGCATGTACAGCACCTGGCCGACCTCTTCCTTCGGGCCCGTGCCCTGGCCCTTGGCGTGCACTTCCTTCAGGATGTCCTGCACGATCTTGGAGTTGGGTTCGGCGCCATGCTGCATGGCCAGCGCGCTGTAGCCCTTGGCGCCCGGGCCCACGTCCTTCACATCGGGCTCGGCGCCCGACCACCACACGCCGTACATCTTCTCGCGCGGGTAGCCGGTGGCCACGGCTTCCTTGAGCGCGGCCGAATTCATCACGCCCCAGCCCCACAGCAGCACATAGTCGGGGCGGCTCTGGCGCACCTGCAGCCAGGTGGACTTCTGCTCGATGCCGGGGCTGGTGACGGGCAGCAG
>JANOJJ010000550.1:0-4200 GCA_031408155.1 Rubrivivax sp. | reverse complement strand
ACGTTCGTCAAGCGCGTGTTCGACTTGCTGTGTGCCGCGCTGCTGATCATCCTGTCCCTGCCCGTCATGGTGTTGACGGCGTTGATCATCAAGCTCGAGAGCCGGGGCCCCTTGCTGTACCGGCAAGAACGCGTGGGCTTGAACGGCAAGACCTTTCTCGTCAACAAGTTTCGCAGCATGCGAACCGACGCCGAAAGGGACGGCCGCCCGGTCTGGGCGACCACCAACGACAGCCGCGCCACGGGGGTCGGCGGCATCATCCGCAAGCTGCGCATTGACGAACTGCCGCAGCTCTTCAACGTCGTCAAGGGCGATATGAGTCTGGTTGGGCCACGCCCCGAGCGCCCCTACTTCGTCGACCAGTTGACAGCTCAAATTCCTTACTTCGCGGCAAGGCACAGTGTCAAGCCGGGCGTCACGGGATGGGCCCAGGTGCGCTACCAGTACGGGTCGACCGTTGAAGACTCGCAGGAGAAGCTGCAGTACGACCTGTACTACGTCAAGAACCACTCGCTGTTCCTCGACTTCGTCATCCTGTTCGAAACGGTGATCGTGGTGCTGACGGCCAAGGGCGCACGTTAGACCACGGCTGCCGGTGCTCGCCTAGAATCGCACCGTTTCGCAGCCCGCTGCCGTCGGGCGCCTGGAGCACGATGGGTGAACATGCAGCCAGCCTTGCGCTGATCAGCAGCCTGATCGCAGCGCTGGCCTATGTGCTGCTGGTACTGCGCCTGTTGCAAACGGGTTGCCATCGCGTGGGTGCCGACAAGGTTCAACGCGCCTTGCTCGGCGCCACCGTAGCCAGTGCTGCATGGTGTGTCTCGGTCGCCGTCGCCGAATCGTCGTCCTTCACTGCCCCTGGCTATGTCGAGGCCGGACTTGATCTGGTGCGCTACGCACTGTGGCTGACACTGCTCGTGTTGCTGCTGCGCCTTCCTGCTGGGCACGGCGTGCTGCCACCGATCGCGGCCGCCCCTGACCCCCAGCCTGCAGCCCCGGGCCGCGACGTCTCCGACCTGTTGGCCGCAGCGGCCGTGGTGTTGCTGTTGGCCGCAGCCGGCGCCCTTGTGGCGCGCGTGTTGCGGGGCGACTACCAGGGCGCCAGCGTCCGCCACCACCTGCTGCCGACCCTGGGCCTGGCGGTGCTGGGGCTCGTTCTTGTCGAGCAGGTCTTTCGCAACCTGGCCGAAGACTCAAGGTGGTCGGCCAAGCCGGTCTGTCTGGGTCTGGCCAGCCTGTTCGCCTTTGACGTCTACATGTATGCCGAGGGTGCCCTGCTCGGGCGCCTGGACCCTGACGCCCAGGGCATCCGGCCGCTGCTGCATCTGATACCGGTCCCGTTCCTGTTCATCGCGGTCCGACGCAACGTCGACTGGTCGCGCCGCATCCAGGTGTCGCGCCGCGCTGTCTTCTACTCGGCAGCGCTGCTGCTGGCAGGCGGCTACTTGCTCTTCATCGCCCTGGTCGGCTACTACGTACGGTACTTCGGTGGCGAGTGGGGGCGGGCACTGCAGATGGGCCTGGTCTTTGGCAGCGTCGTCATGCTGGCGGTGCTGGTGCTGTCGGCGTCGCTGCGCGCGCGGGTGCGGGTCTTCATCGGCAAGCACTTCTTCAGCTACCGCTACGACTACCGAGAGGAATGGCTCGCGTTCACGGCGATGCTGGCCAGCAATTCGAGCCCGCATGATGTGGGCGTGCTCGTCGTGCGCGCACTCGCCAACATCCTCGAGTGCCCGGCCGGGAGCCTGTGGACGAAGGCCGCCGCAGACCAGGCCTATGTTCAGGCAGCCTGCTGGAACGTTGCGCAAGTCGACCAGGCCGTTGCTGCCTCGGCCCCGATGACGGCCTTTCTGCGTGAACGCAGCTGGGTCATCGACGTCGATGATTTCAGGCGTGGCGGCGCCAGCTACGAAGGGCTGGTGCTGCCGCCCTGGCTGGTCGACAACGACAAGGTCTGGGCCGTCATCCCGCTGGCCGCGGGGGCTGAACTGCTGGGCTGGGTGCTGCTGGCCAGGCCGCGCACCCCGGTGGACCTGGACTGGGAAACGCGCGACCTGGTCAAGACCGCCAGCCGCCAGGCCGCCGGTTACCTGGCACAGATGCACGCCACCGAGGCCTTGCTCGAGTCGCGCAAGTTCGACGCCTTCAATCGCATGTCGGCCTTCGTTGTGCATGACCTCAAGAACATCGTCACCCAGCTGTCGTTGATGCTCAGGAACGCCCAGCGCTTGCGCGACAACCCCGAATTCCAGGAGGACATGCTGCTCACGGTCGAGAGCTCGCTCGACAAGATGCGCCGTTTGCTGCTGCAGCTGCGCGAAGGGGCCAAACCGCCCGACGGCGCCCGAGGCGTCGAGATGCAGCCACTGGTCGCCAAGCTGCAGAAGCTGGCCAGCGCGGCCGGACGGCAGGTCGATGCCCGAGTCGAAGGCCCCTTGGCCACCCGGGGCCACGAAGAACGGCTCGAGCGTGTACTCGGACACCTTGTTCAGAACGCGCTCGACGCCACGCCGTCGGACGGCAAGGTATGGTTGAAGGTCGAGCGCTACAGCGGGCAGGTACGAGTGGAAGTGGGCGACACCGGTCAAGGCATGAGCGAAGACTTCGTCCGCACGAAGCTCTTCAAGCCCTTCAGCAGCACCAAGAACAGTGGTATGGGCATCGGCACGTACGAAAGTGCGCAGTACATCCGCGAGTTGGGTGGCTCCATCGAGGTTGCCAGCACACCTGGCCGCGGTACGGTCATCTCGGTTCTTCTCCCGTTGTTCGATCTCCAACGCGGCTCTGACCTGCGCTCTGCGGCACCGGCATGAACACGTCTGCCTCGCAGCCATTGCTGATCGTCGAGGACGATCTGGCCCTGCAGAAGCAGATCAAGTGGTCGCTCGACCGCTTTGAATGCGTGACCGCCAGCGACCGGGAAGCGGCATTGCTTGCCTTCCGTCGCCATCGCCCGGCCGTCGTGACGATGGACCTGGGGCTTCCGCCTGACCCCGACGGCACGGCCGAGGGGTTTCGCCTGCTGGGCCAGATGCTCGAGCTCGACGCCGACGTCAAGGTCATCGTCCTGACCGGCCAGAACGACCGCGCCAATGCGCTGCGGGCGGTGGGCATGGGCGCGTACGACTTCTTTGCCAAACCCTTCGAGCCCGAACTGCTGGCGTTGACCATCGACCGAGCCTATCGCCTGTTCGAACTGCAGAGCGAGAACCGGCGCTTGCAGGCCCAGCAGCCGTCTGGCTCGATGGGCGGGCTGATCACGCGTGACCCGGAAATGCTGCGCATCTGCCGCGTCATCGAGCGCGTGGCCAGCAGCGACGCCACCGTGATGCTGCTGGGTGAAAGCGGCACCGGCAAGGAGGTGCTTGCTCAAGGCTTGCATCAGGCGTCTAGGCGCAGCGGGCGCTTCGTGGCGATCAACTGTGCGGCTATCCCCGAGGCCCTGCTCGAAAGCGAGCTCTTCGGGTACGAGAAGGGTGCCTTCACCGGAGCGGGCAAGACGACTGTCGGCAAGATCGAAACCGCCCACGGCGGCACGCTGATGCTCGACGAGATCGGCGACCTGCCCCATCCGTTGCAGGCCAAGCTGCTGCGCTTCTTGCAGGAGCGCAAGATCGAGCGCATTGGCGGCAGGCAGGAGATCACGGTCGACGTGCGCGTTGTATGTGCCACCCATCAAGACCTGCAGGACCTGATCAGGCAGCAGCGCTTTCGCGAAGACTTGTACTACCGCCTGGCTGAGATCGTAGTCAACATCCCCGCGCTGCGCGAGCGGCAAGGCGATGCGCTGTTGCTTGCGCAAGCCTTCTTGCGGCGCTTTGCACTTGAGCAGCGTCGCAACCTGGCGTTTACCGACGAGGCCATGACCGCCATCGAAAGGCACGGCTGGCCCGGCAACGTGCGCCAGTTGCTCAACTCCACCAAGCGGGCGTCGATCATGACCGAAGGCAGCCGCGTCAGCGCGGAAGACCTCGGTCTGCCAGCGGCCCCTGCCGCCGCAGCTGGAAGTGAACCCGTTGAGCCGTCGCTTGACTTGCGCCAGGCGCGAGAAGCGGCCGAGCGCCACGTGGTGCTGGCAGCCCTGGCGCGCGCGGCAGGCAACATGGCCCGCGCGGCCGAGATGCTTGGGGTAAGCCGGCCAACGCTGTATGACCTGATGAACCGCTTGGCCATCCGGCAACAGGTCGAAGGCTGATCGTC
>JANOJJ010000725.1:0-4634 GCA_031408155.1 Rubrivivax sp. | reverse complement strand
GGGGCGGCATAGTGCGCCGCCAGGGCCACCGTCGCAATTTGCGTCTTGTCACCCATCTCCGCAAGAAAGAAGGTGATGAACGTTGCCCCGAACACACCCAGGCGTTTCGCAACCTGGGTTTCTTCTTCCTCGATCTTGTCGGGGATCATCGTCCAGATGGCCATGCCGATGAACGACAGCCCCAGGGCCCAGCGCATGACCTCGGGACTCACAACCGAGGTAGCCCAGGCGCCCAGGGCGCCGGCCAGGCCATGATTGACCAGCGTGGCAAACAGAATGCCGGCAATGATCGGCAGCGGTTTCTTGAACCGCGCGGCGAGGATGAATGCTAGTAGTTGGGTTTTGTCGCCGATTTCCGCGAGTGCGACCACCCCAATGGAGATGAAGAGTGCTTCCATGATCGGTTCCAAGGCCAGAAGAAACGATGACCGCACATCCCCCCGGCCAATCCGGAAGCTGTGCGGTCAAAGGTCTGGCCAAGTCAGGAACCGCTTGCACCATGATCGACAGATCAAGTATGTTGATGCAAGCCCTTTTGCCGAAGCGAAAGGCAGTTACTCCCCAGTGACGCTCGTATTGTAGCAGCATGGCTGGGGCCCTGCGAAGAATCGTGCCAGGTTGTCGATCTCCTCCGCCGCCCGGGTCGTCGCGCTCAAGCCGGCCGGTGCCTAGGACCTTGCGCCGCGTTGACGACCGTGCGTGCGGCGGTAGAGTCGGCACACCAGGAGTCACCCCATGAAGCTGCGTCTAGTCGCCTCCGGTCTTCAATTCCCCGAAGGGCCGGTGGCCATGGCCGACGGGTCGGTGCTGCTGGTCGAGATCGCGCGTGGCACGCTCAGCCGCGTCACTGCCGACGGCCGCGTGCAGGTGGTGGCCGATCTGAGCGGCGGCCCGAATGGCGCAGCCATCGGTCCTGATGGTGCGGTGTACGTGTGCAACAACGGCGGCTTCCGCTGGGTCACGCAACCCGGCGACTGCCTGCGTCCGGTGGCGCAGGCCGACGACTATTCGGGTGGGCGCATCGAACGCGTGGACCTGGCCACCGGCCGCGTCGAGCGTCTATACGAGCAGATCGACGGCATCGCGCTGCGGGGCCCGAACGACATCGTGTTCGACGCCGACGGCGGTTTCTGGTTCACCGACCTGGGCAAGGTGCGCGAGCGCGAAATGGACCGCGGTGGCGTCTTTTTCGCACGCACCGATGGCCGCACCGCCAACGTCGTGGCCCATCCGGCGATGACGCCCAACGGCGTGGCGCTGTCACCCGATGGCCGCACGCTGTACTACGCCGAAACCGAAGGCGCGCGGCTGTGGGCCTTCGACGTGGCGGGCCCGGGCCGGGTGAACAAGCTGCCGTGGCCGTCGCCGCAGGGCGCACGCATGGTGGTGGCTGCGCCTGGCGGGCACTACCAGCGCTTCGATTCGATCGCGGTCGACGCCCTGGGCAATGTGCTGGTGGCGACGCTGCTGCACGGCGGCATCAGTGTCGTCTCGCCCGACGGCAGCCTGTGCAGCCATGTACCGCTGGCCGACAAGTACGTCACCAACCTGTGCTTCGGCGGGCCCGACCTGCGTACGCTGTTCGTCACGCTGTCGGGCGTGGGCCAGCTGATCGCCATCGACGACTGGCCGCTGCCGGGGTTGCGGTTGAACTTCAACGCGTAGGCCAGGCCGATCAAGGCAGCTCGGTCACCACCAGCCGTTCTTCGGCTGCGCTACCCTTCGCCTTCCCTACCCTGCGGAGCTTCAGATGAAACGAGTCACAGGCATCGGCGGCATCTTCTTCAATGCGAAGGATCCCGTGGCGCTTCGTGCCTGGTACCACGAGCACCTGGGCATCGACGTGCAAGACTGGGGCGGCACGGCGTTCACTTGGACCGATGGCGCAGGCAACCCGACCAAGGGAACGACGATCTGGTCCATCGGCGCAGCGGACGGGGCCCACTTTGCGCCGAGCACATCGACGTTCATGGTCAACTATCGTGTCGACGACCTTGCCACCCTGCTGCAGGCGCTGCGCGACGAAGGCTGCAACGTGCTCGACAAGTCCGATGACTCCGAGTACGGCAAGTTCGGCTGGGTCATCGACCCGGAAGGTAACAAGGTCGAACTCTGGCAGCCGCCGGCAGGGCAATGAAATCGACATACAGGAGGACCTCCGCGAGCATGGTCTTCGACGCCGAAGACAAGGGGCTACTGCCAGTTGATCGGCAAACCGCCATTACTCGCAGCTCGCGATGCAGGCGATCCCACCCCGCCGGCGTCAACAATCAGCTTGACGGACCGGCCATCAGCCGCTGGTCCAAGGACTCGATGGTGCGCGCCAGGCCCTGTGCCAGCGGCGTGCTGGCCTGCCAGCCCAGGGTCTGGCGGGCCAGGCGCGTGTCGGGTCGACGCCTGCGCGGGTCGTCGACCGGCAGCGGCTTGCGAATGATGCGCGAGCGCGAGTTCGCGCCGCGGACGATCGACTCGGCGAGCTCGAGGATCGTGATCTCGGCATCGCTGCCCAGGTTGACCGGGCCGGTGCATTCAGGTCCGGTGTCCATCAGGAGCAGGATGCCGTCGATGAGATCGTCGACATAACAGAACGATCGTGTCTGCTGGCCGTCGCCGTAGATCGTGATCGGCTCGTGTCGCAGGGCCTGCACGATGAAGTTGGACACCACGCGACCGTCATTGGGGTGCATGCGCGGCCCGTAGGTATTGAAGATCCGCCCGACCTTGATCGGCAGCCCGTGCTGGCGGTGGTAGTCGAAGAACAGCGTCTCGGCACAGCGTTTGCCTTCGTCGTAGCAGGCGCGCGGGCCGATCGGGTTGCTGTGGCCCCAGTACGTTTCCACCTGGGGGTGGATTTCCGGGTCGCCATATACCTCGCTGGTGGAAGCCTGAAAGATGCGCGCATTGCAGCTCAGGGCCAGATCGAGCATGTTGATGGCGCCCAGCACGCAGGTCTTGGTGGTCTGTACCGGGTCGTCCTGGTAGTGCAGTGGCGAAGCCGGGCAGGCCAGATTGAAGATGCGGTCGACCTCGACCCGCAGCGCAGCGGTCACGTCGTGTCGCAGCAGTTCGAAGCCGGGGTGGTCCAGCAGGGGCTCGATGTTGTGCGTGCCACCGGTGTAGAAGTTGTCGACACACCGAACGTGCAGGCCCCGGGCCAGCAGCGCTTCACACAGGTGCGATCCCAGGAAGCCGGCTCCGCCGGTGACGAGCATTCGGTGTTCGTGCGCTGGCGACATGGCGGGACAGGAGATGAAGGAACGGCGCCGGCGGCAGCTTGCCCGCGGGCCGCTATGCTGCACACTGCGGGAGCAGCAACGGCTCAGGGTGACTGCCCGGTGCAAGGACAAGCGTGCGAAAGCTGATTGTGACGGCTGCCAACGAGCACTTTGTGCCGCTGTTGCGCGACCTGCTGGACTCGCTCGAGCAATGGAAGCCGCGACCCTTCGACGACATCGGGTTGCTCGACCTGGACCTGTCGCCTGCAAGCGCCGAGTGGGCCCGGCAACGCGGCGTGAAACTCGTCAAACCCGGATGGGACCTGCCGGTGGCGGCCGAACTGCGCCAACACAAACCCTACCTGCGTGCCTTCACCGCCCGCCCTTTCCTGCCCGACCACTTTCCGGGCTATGACCTGTACCTCTGGATCGACGCCGATGCCTGGGTCCAGGAGCGCTATGCACTTGACTGGTACTTTGCCGCTGCCCGACGCGGTGCACTGGCCATCACGCCGCAGGTCGACCGCGCGTACCGGCACACGCCCGGAAGCTGGAACTGGCGCGCGCAGCGGCTGGACGCCTACTACGGCGCGGGCACCAGCGACCAGCTTCGGTGGGCCACCTATGTGAACTCGGGCGTGTTTGCCCTGCGCGGCGACGCGCCGCATTGGAAGGCCTGGGCTCGGCACTTCAGCAGCGGGCTGCAGTCCAGCGTGGCCCACGCGCATTGCGATGACCAGACGGCCCTCAATCACGCCTTGTGGACCGAACGCCTGGCCGTGCACGCGCTGCCGGCGCTGTGCAATTGGGCTTGCCATCTGGCCCGACCACGCTACGACGCGGCTCAGTGCAAGCTGCGCGAGCCGCTGCTGCCTCACCAGGCGATCGGCATCATCCACCTGACCGGAAAAACCAAGGAACTGTCGGACCCAGAAACGGCAGCGCCCCATGCATCGGACCGAAAGCTTCGCTTTGCACGGCGGCAGCCGACGCAACCCGGTTGACCGCTACAGGGTGGGCACGATCAGCACCGCCACCGACAACGCCAGCAGCCAGGACAGCACGCGGCTGTAAATCGCCGTGACGGCCTTGAACATCGACATCGGCACGCAGACGGCGACGCCCCCGGGGGGACCGGGAGCGTCGTCGCCCTCTGCTGGCTGGGTGGACGATCAGACGGCGAGGATCCTGGCGAAGATGCCGTCGGCGCTGACTTCCCTGGCGTAGGCGTTCATCACCGCCAGGTCGCGCCGCCTTGCTCAGATCCGTTCGGCGCGTGCCTTCAAGCACGCGGCAAACTCGTCGAATGCGGGCTGCAGATCGGGGATCGACCGCGAGATCAGCGGCGCCAGCCAGCCGCTGTAGTCCTCACGCATGGCGAATTCGGTGCCGCCTGCGCCGATCGAGCGCAACTCGAAG
>JANOJJ010000707.1:0-5497 GCA_031408155.1 Rubrivivax sp. | reverse complement strand
AGACCTTGGCGCTAAAGGGCTCCAGGCGGGTCGCGCACTGCAGCTTGCGCACGACGTCCTGATAGTCGTCGAGGATGATGATGTTCATGGTGTCAGGCGGTGGATTCTGCCCCCTCGGCCGGCGTCGAATGCGCCTGCGAGCTAGGATCCATGCCTGCCCATGAGCTGATTCACAAGAGGAGACCCCGATGAGCATCTCGATGCATTCCGCCAGCGTACCCGTGTTCGTGCGCAATCTGAACAACCTGCTGAGCTGGCTCGACAAGGCGCAAACGCATGCCGAGGCCAGGAAGTTCGACAGCGCGGTTTATCTGGGCTTGCGGCTGGCGCCCGACATGTTGCCTTTCGCCAAGCAGATCCAGATCGCCAGCGACGCCGCCAAGGGCTGCGTGGCACGCCTGGCCGGCGTCGAGGTGCCGAAGTGGGACGACACCGAGGTCTCGCTCGACGATCTGCGCGCGCGCATCCGCAAGACGCTCGATTATGTGCAATCGATCCCGGCGGCTCAGATCGACGGCAGCCAGGGGCGCGAGATATCGCTGCCCATGCGCAGCGGCGACGTGATGAAGCTCGACGGCCAGCGCTTTGTCGAGCACTGGGCGCTGCCGAACTTCTACTTCCACCTGAACATGACCTACGCCTTGTTGCGCCAGGCCGGCGTGGAGCTGGGCAAGTCGGACTACCTGAAGGCCTGATCAGGCCGCCGGCAACGGCGCCGGGTCCAGCGCGTCGACATGGCGCTGCATCATGCGCAGCAGTAGCGCCTCGAAGTCGCGCGTGAAGCGCAGGCTGTCGAACAGCGGCGACCGTGCACGCGAATCGATCAGCGTCGCGCGCATCTGCGCCAGGCGTTCGGGGTCGTGCGCCAGCTCGACCACGGTGCGTGCGTAGTGCTCTCGGTCGCGGCACGCCAGCTCCGGCAGGCCCACTGCATGCACCAGGCTGGCCGCCACCCGTGACGCGAACGTGCGGCCGGCGAAGGTGACCACCGGTACGCCGGCCCACAGCGCGTCGCTGGCGGTGGTGTGTGCGTTGCAGGGCCAGGTATCGAGAAAGAGGTCGGCCAGCTGCATGCGCGCCATGTGATCGGCTGGTTGCCTGCGCGGCGCCCAGACGATGCGCCCGGGCGCAACGCCGCGCCGTTGCGCCTCGCGCTCGAGGTTCTCGCGCGACTGCGGATTCCACTCCAGCAACCACAGCACGGCCTGCGGCAACGCATCGAGCAACACGCACCAGAGGTCGAACACCTCGGCCGAGATCTTGTACGGTTGGTTGAAGCCGGCCAGCACCAGCGCGTCGTCGGGCAGGCCCGCCTGAGCCCGTGTGGGCGGCGCGGGCAGGGCGCGCTGGCGGTCGTTAGGCTGATAGCACACCGGCATCTGGGCCAGCCGTTCGCTGTAGAACGGCGCGTGCTCCAGTGGCGTGACCACCGGGTCGCCGACCAGGTAGTCGATGTAGTCGGCCCCGGTCGAACCCGGGAACCCCAGGAAGGTGGCCGTCACCGGCGCCGGCCGCCAGGCGAACACACCCACCCGGTGGCTCCTGGTGTAGCCCTTCAGGTCGACCAGCAGGTCGATGCCGTCGGCATGGATGCGCGCGGCGATGTCACCGTCGCTCTGAGCGCGCACGTCGACGAAGTGCTCGCAGGCCTGTTCGATGCGCCGGCGCATTGCACTGCCGTCGGGCTTGCCGTGCGAGTACAGCGTGACCTCGAAGCGTGCGCGGTCGTGGTGTTCGAGCATCTCGGCGATCAGGATGCAGGTCGCGTGCTGGTGGAAGTCGGCCGACAGGTAGGCCAGGCGCAGCCGGCGCGCGCCGTCGGGCCGCCAGTCGCTGCGCCGCGGCGCAAACGCTCGGGCATGGGCTGCAAGGCAACGCGCCAAGCTGCGTGCTGCCTTGAGCTGGTCGGCCGGGTCGTCGAGCAGCGTGACGTGGGCGAACGGGGCGGTGGCCACCGCGGCGTTGGCGGGCAATGCATCCAGCGCCGCCTGTAGCTGGGCCAGACCCTGGTCGGCAGCGGCCCAGTTGCAGGCCTCGCGTTCGAAGTACGACAGCAACGCGCGCACACCCAGTTCATGCTCGCCCACGCCCATCGACAACGCGGTCTGGAAGCACTGCGACGCCTCTTCCTTCATCGACAACTCGTTCAGGCACAGCCCGAGCTGGTAGTGCGTGTTGGCTTGCGTGATGTTGACGGCCAGCGCATTCATGTAGGCCGCCGCAGCCTCGCGCGGCTGGCCACCGAGTTGCAGCGCTCGGCCGAGCGTGAAGTGGTAGTCCTCGCCACGCTCGACGTCGCTGGGCAGACTGTTCAGGCAACGGGCCGCGTCGCGGAAGCGCTTGCCCTCCATCAGGCAATGCGCCGTCAGCGCGCAGGCCACGGCACTGTGCGGGTCGAGGTTGTAGCCGCGTGCGGCCTCTTGCGCGGCCTCGTCGACGCGGCGCTGCGCAAGCAGCGCACGCGCCAGATTCAGCGCATAGACCGCGTCGTCCGGTGCATGCCGTACGGCGGACTCGAAACAGCGCACCGCCTCGGTCCAGGCCTCGCGCTTGGCTTGCACCTGGCCGGCCTGCCAAGCAGCACGGGCGCGCGCGCCGCCGTTCTTCTTCGGGGCGGCGGCTGTGACGGAGTTGGCACTTCTCGCGGCGTGGCGCATGGCGGACGGGTCTCGGACGGTGGTGTCGCTGCAGGGGCAGAGCGCGTGGCATGGCGTGCGGCTTTGCGCAGGCGACATCGGAGCGGACCAAGTCTAGGCAGACGACACTCAAGCCAAACGAAGAAGTGGCCGATATGTGCCGGCCAGTTCGACCGCCAAGTCGACAGCCCCTTGACAAGCGGAAGACAAGCGATCTCAAGTTTGCGTTCTGAAGCGTCGATAACGGGCTCAACGGGGATTCGGAAACGGGCTCCGCGGTCCGGTTGGCAAGCCCAAAGGCGAGCAGCAAGGCTGCAGCACAGAAAGCTGGCCGACGTCGGGCACTGCATCAGCAGCGTGGCGACACGCCAACGATGCAGACAAAGGTGCGCTGGACGACGAGTCTGCCCACCGCATCGGAGTCACGCCGGCGTTCGGCCGGGTTTGTTTGAAACGCGAAGGAGTTCAACATGTCTGCCACCATCAACACCAATGTCACATCGCTGAACGCGCAGCGCAATACCAGCGTTTCGCAGATGTCCCTCAACGTTGCGATGCAGCGCCTGTCCTCGGGCCTGCGTGTCAACAGCGCCAAGGATGACGCCGCCGGCTTGGCGATCGCCGAACGCATGAACGCGCAAGTGCGCGGCATGAACGTGGCGATGCGCAATGCCAATGACGGCATCTCGATGGCGCAGACCGCTGAAGGCGCGCTGGCCAAGGTCGGCGACGCACTGCAGCGCATGCGCGAACTGGCGGTGCAGGCGCGCAACGGCACCAACAGCGACAGCGACAAGAACTCGCTGAACAAGGAGTTCCTGGAGCTGCAGAAGGAAATCAACCGCGTGCTCGGCGGCACGGCCTTCAACGACAAGAAGATCCTCGGCGCCGACGGCACCAACTTCTCGTTCCAGATCGGTGCCAACACCGACAGCGAGGACACGATCACGGTCGCGTTCGAGAACATGGTCAGCAATACCGACGTGTCGGCGGTGACGGTCACCACCGCCACCATCGCCTGCACCGCCGATGCCAGCGCGATTGCCTCGGTGATCGACAACATCGACACCGCGCTCGATACGATCAACGACAAGCGCGCCACCTTCGGTGCCACGCAGTCGCGCTTCGACGCGGTGATCGCCACCCTGCAGGTCGCGGTGGAGAACCAGGCGGCGGCACGCAGCCGGATCGTCGACGCGGATTTCGCGGTCGAAACCGCCAATCTGTCTCGAGCGCAGATCCTGCAACAGGCCGGCAATGCCATGATCGCGCAGGCCAACCAGTTGCCACAACTGGTGCTCAGACTGCTGCAGTAAGCTGCCAGCCCCGCCGTCCGGGTCGCCCGACCCGAGCGGCCCCGGCCAACGCCGCCACTCGGATGCCGAGGGCGGCGTTTCTTCTTGTCCGCGCAGCGACAATGCGCAGCCCTTGAAAGTCCGCCGCGCGGCCCCATTGTCGGCTGGCCGGCGGCAACGCCATGACCCCCCATCCACCCTCCAGACTGATTGACGAAGCATTCGCATGGACAAGCAAACCCTGTCGTTCCAGGCCGAGGTCAAGCAGATCCTGCACCTGGTCACGCATTCGCTGTACTCCAACAAGGAGATCTTCCTGCGCGAGCTGGTCTCCAACGCGTCCGACGCCTGCGACAAGCTGCGCTTCGAGGCGCTGGACAAGGCCGAGTTGTTCGAGGATGCGCCGCAACTCGAGCTGCGCGTGTACTTCGACGTCGCCGCCAAGACCCTGACCATCAGCGACAACGGCATCGGCATGAGCGCCGACGAGGCGGTGTCGCACCTGGGCACCATCGCCAAGAGCGGCACGCGTGAATTCATGGCCCAGCTCGAGGGCGACAAGAAGAAGGACGCCAACCTGATCGGCCAGTTCGGGGTCGGCTTCTACTCGGGCTTCATCGTTGCCGATCGCATCACCGTCGAGACGCGCCGCGCCGGGCTGCCGGCCGAACAGGGCGTGCGCTGGAGCAGCGAAGGCACCGGCGAGTTCGAGGTCGAGACAATCCTGCGTCCAGCGCGTGGCACCGACGTGACGCTGCACCTGCGCGACGGCGAGGAGGAGTTCCTCAGCGCCTGGAAGCTCAAGTCGATAACGGCCAAGTACTCCGACCACATTTCACTGCCGATCCTGATGCGCAAGCAGAAGTGGGACGAGGAGAAGAAGGAACAGGTCGAGACCGACGACTGGGAGACCGTCAACAAGGCCGCGGCCCTGTGGACGCGCAGCAAGAGTGAGGTCACCGACGCCGAGTACCAGGCCTTCTACAAGCAGATCAGCTATGACAGCGAAGCGCCGTTGGCCTACACGCACAACCGCGTCGAGGGCCGCAGTGAGTACACCCAGTTGCTTTTCGTGCCGGCCAAGGCGCCATTCGACCTCTGGAACCGCGACAAGCGCGGCGGCGTCAAGCTCTACGTCAAGCGCGTCTTCATCATGGACGACGCCGAGGCGCTGATGCCGGTCTACCTGCGCTTCGTCAAGGGCGTGATCGACTCGGCCGACCTGCCGCTCAACATCAGCCGCGAGCTGCTGCAGGAAAGCCGCGACGTGAAGGCCATCCGCGAAGGCGGCACCAAGCGTGTACTCGGCATGCTGGAGGACGTGGCCCAGAGTGACGAACCCGGCCAGAAGGAAAAGTACGCCGAGTTCTGGCGTCAGTTCGGCGCCGTGATGAAGGAAGGCGTGGGCGAGGATTTCGCCAACCAGGAACGGCTGGCCAAGCTGCTGCGCTTTGGATCGACCCAGGCCGACGAGGGCGTGTCCTTTGCCGACTACTTGAGCCGCATGAAGGAAGGTCAGGACGCGATCTACTACATCACCGCCGACACCCTGGCGGCGGCCAGGAA
>JANOJJ010000684.1:0-3580 GCA_031408155.1 Rubrivivax sp. | reverse complement strand
CCCGCCGATGCGCCGGGCGTCAGCGTGGTCGGCGAGTGGGACCCGCTGGGCATGCGCGGTACCGTGAGCCGCACGCTGTTGCTCGACGACGTCTGGGTGCCGGCCGAAGCGCGCCTGATGCCCGAGGGCCTGTACTTCCAGGCCGCGCAGCGCTACCCACATATGTTTGCCACGCTGTCGCCAACCTACATGGGCATCGCCCAGGCGGCCTACGATTTCACGGTGGCTTACCTGCGTGGCGAGGTGCCCGGCACGCCCCCCGTCAAGCGCCGCATGTACCCGACCAAGCAGATCGCGCTGGCCGAGATGCGCATCAAGCTGGAACAGACGCGCGCGCTGTTCCTGCAGACCGCGCGCGACGCGGTGGTCGACCCCGACAAGGACACGCGCATGCGCCTGTACGCGGCGCACTACACGATCATGGAAAACGCGGCGGCGCTGGCCTCGCTGGCGATCCGCACCTGCGGTGGGCAGAGCCTGCTCAAGAGCCTGCCGCTGGAGCGGCTGTACCGCGACGCGCGCTGCGGCTCGCTGATGCTGCCCTGGACCGCCGAGCTGTGCCTGGACCGGCTCGGCCGCGAGTGCCTGTACGAGACGGGCGAGTCCGACGAAGCGATCGAGTAGCCGCCGCAGCCGATCCAGATCGCCAGCGCGCTGACTGCGCTGACTGCGCTGACTGCTCTGACGCTTGCCCGGCGGCGCAGCGGCTCGAGGTCGCCGTATGCGCCGTGGCCGGCTGGTGCCGGTCAGGTGATCTGGCGCAAGCCCTAGGCAGTCGATGGCTTGAAATCCGCGCCCGGCTGCCTCACTTCCGCCGCAGACCGGAGGTAACTCATGCGACAAGACAAACTCACGACCGCTTTCCAGCAAGCCCTGGGCGAGGCCCAGAGCCTGGCCGTGGCGCGCGACAACCCCTACATCGAGCCGGCCCACGTGCTGGCGGCGATGCTGCTCCAGCCCGACGGCCCGAAGGCCCTGCTCGACCGTGCCGGGGCCAACACGGCGGCGCTCGCCACGGCAATGGCAACCGCGATCCGCAATCTGCCGCAGGTGCAAGGCGGCGGCCAGCCGGTGCAACCCGGACGCGACCTGCTGCAGATCCTGCAGCAGGCCGACAAGGAAGCCTCCAGGCGTGGCGATCAGTTCGTCGCCAGCGAAATGTTCCTGTTGGCGCTGGCCGATTCCAAGAACGATATCGGCGGCATCGTGCGCGGGCATGGGCTGACGCGCAAGTCGCTCGAAGCCGCTGTGGAAGCGGTGCGTGGCGGCGCCAAGGTCGACTCGGCCGAGGCCGAAGGCCAGCGCGAAGCGCTGAAGAAGTACACGCTGGACCTGACCGAGCGCGCCCGGCAAGGCAAGCTCGACCCGGTGATCGGCCGCGACGACGAGATCCGCCGCGCGATCCAGGTGCTGCAGCGCCGGACCAAGAACAACCCGGTGCTGATCGGCGAGCCCGGCGTCGGCAAGACCGCCATCGTCGAAGGGCTGGCGCAGCGCATCATCAACGGCGAGGTGCCCGAGACACTGAAGGACAAACGCGTGCTGGTGCTCGACATGGCCGGCCTGCTGGCCGGTGCCAAGTACCGCGGCGAGTTCGAGGAACGGCTGAAGGCGGTGCTGAAGGAAGTGGCAGCCGACGAGGGCCGCATCATCCTGTTCATCGACGAACTGCACACCATGGTCGGCGCCGGCAAGGCCGAAGGCGCGATCGACGCCGGCAACATGCTCAAGCCCGCACTGGCGCGCGGCGAGCTGCATTGCATCGGCGCGACCACGCTCAACGAATACCGCAAGTACGTCGAGAAGGACGCCGCGCTCGAACGCCGTTTCCAGAAGGTGCTGGTCGACGAGCCGACGGTCGAAGCCACGGTGGCCATCCTGCGCGGCCTGCAGGAGAAGTACGAGGTGCACCACGGCGTGGAAATCACCGACCCGGCGATCGTGGCCGCGGCCGAGTTGAGCCACCGCTACATCACCGACCGTTTTCTGCCCGACAAGGCGATCGACCTGATCGACGAGGCCGCAGCCAAGATCAAGATCGAGATCGACTCCAAGCCCGAGGTGATGGACAAGCTCGACCGGCGCATCATCCAGCTCAAGATCGAGCGCGAGGCGGTGCGCAAGGACAAGGACCTGGCCTCGATCGCCTGCGCGTCCTTGAGCTGCTTCTCCAGCTCGGGCAGCTTGCCGTACTGCAGTTCGGCGACCTTGTTGTAGTCGCCCTTGCGTGTCAGTTCCTCGATCTGCTGGCGCAGCTTGTCGATCGCCTCGCGCACCTGCGCGCTCCCCTGCGCCTGGGCTTTTTCCGCCTTCCAGATCTCGTCCATGTCGGCGATCTCTTTTTGCAGCCGGGCGATGTCTTCTTCGAGCAGGGCGAAGCGCTTGCGCGAGGCTTCGTCCTTCTCGCGCCGCACCGACTCGCGCTCGATCTGGAGCTGGATCAGCCGGCGGTCGAGCTTGTCCATCACCTCGGGCTTGGAGTCGATCTCGATCTTGATCTTGGCCGCGGCCTCGTCGATCAGGTCGATCGCCTTGTCGGGCAGGAAGCGGTCAGTGATGTAGCGGTGGCTCAATTCGGCCGCCGCCACGATCGCCGGGTCGGTGATGTCCACGCCATGGTGGACCTCGTATTTCTCCTGCAGCCCGCGCAGGATCGCGATGGTGGCTTCGACCGTCGGCTCGCCCACCAGGATCTTCTGGAACCGGCGCTCGAGCGCGGCGTCCTTCTCGATGTACTTGCGGTATTCGTCCAGCGTGGTGGCGCCCACGCAGTGCAGTTCGCCGCGTGCCAGCGCCGGCTTGAGCATGTTGCCCGCGTCCATCGCACCCTCGGCCTTGCCAGCGCCCACCATGGTGTGCAGCTCGTCGATGAACACGATGGTCTGGCCTTCGTCCTTGGCCAGGTCCTTCAACACGTTTTTCAGCCGTTCCTCGAATTCGCCGCGGAATTTGGCGCCGGCCAGCAGCGCCGCCATGTCGAGCGACAACACGCGTTTGCCCTTGAGCGACTCCGGCACTTCGCCGGCCACGATGCGCTGCGCCAGACCTTCGACGATCGCGGTCTTGCCTACACCGGGCTCGCCGATCAGCACAGGGTTGTTCTTGGTGCGGCGCTGCAGCACCTGGATCGCACGGCGGATTTCGTCGTCCCGCCCGATCACCGGGTCGAGTTTGCCCAAACGGGCGCGCTCGGTCAGGTCGATGCAGTATTTCTTGAGCGACTCGCGCTGGTCTTCGGCGTCTGCGCTGTCGACGTTCTGGCCACCGCGCACGGCATCGATCGCGGCTTCGAGCGACCTGCGCGTGAGTCCGTTGTCGCGCGCGATCTTTCCGATGTCCTGTTTGCTGTCGGCCACCGCCAGCAAAAACAGTTCGCCGGCCACAAACTGGTCGCCCTTCTTGATCGACTCCTTCTCGGCTGCCTGCAGCAGGCTCACCATGTCGCGTCCGATCTGCACCTGCTCATGTCCCTGCACCTGAGGCAATTTTTTTATCGCGGTCTCGCTGGCTGCCAGCAAGCCTGCCGAATTGATACCGGCGCGCTGCAACAACGCCTTGGGGCCATCCTGCTGACGCAACA
>JANOJJ010000636.1:0-9476 GCA_031408155.1 Rubrivivax sp. | reverse complement strand
CTTGTCGTCCGAAGCGCTGACCACGGTCTGGCCATCGGGGCTGAAGGCCGCGTGCCGGACTGGCTCGCCATGGCCTTGCAGCGTCGCCAGGGCCTTGCCGTCGCGCGACCACAGCCGCACGGTCTTGTCGTGCGACGCGGTGAGCAGGGCCTGGCCATCGGCGCTGAAAGCCGCGTGCAGGACCGGGCCGCCATGGCCTTGCAGCGTGGCCAGGGCCTCGCCCACGCGCGACCACAGGCGCGCGGTGTTGTCGGCCGACGCGGTGACCAGGGTCTGGCCATCAGGGCTGAAGGCCGCGTGCCGGACCGAGTCGCCATGGCCATGCAGCGTGGCCAGGGCGTTGCCGTCACGCGTCCACAGGCGCGCGGTGTTGTCGTCTGAAACGGTGACCAGGATCTGGCCGTCGGGGCTGAAGGATGCTTGCCAGACCTGCCCAAAATGGCCTGCCAGCATGGCCAGCACCTTGCCGTCGCGCGACCACAGACGCGCGGTCTTGTCGTCCGACGCGGTGAGCAGGGTCTGGCCATCGGGGCTGAAGGCCGCGAGCAGGACCGGGCCGCCGTGGCCTTGCAGGCTGGCCAGGGCCGTGCCGTCGCGCGACCACAGCCGCGCTGACTTGTCGGCCGACGCAGTGAGCAGGGTCTGGCCATCGGGACTGAAGGCCGCGACCAGGACCGGGCCGCCATGGCCTTGCAGCGTGGCCAGAGCCTTGCCGTCACGCGACCACAGGCGCGCAGTCCTGTCGGCCGACGCAGTGACCAGGGTCTGGCCATCGGGGCTGAAGGCCGCCATCAGGACCGCTCCCGCATGGCCTTGCAGCGTGGCGCGCGTCAGCACCCGATCCATCACGTCAAAGCGCAAGGCGCGCGCGGATGGCGTGGCTCGGCCGTCCGCCACCACGTCGCGCAGCGTCAGCGCCGCCAGGCTGGGGTCGGAGACGGCATAGACCTGGGTCAGGAAGGCTGCGGCGGTGTCGCGCGACGCAACGAAAGCGTCCTTGTTGCGTTCGGCCTGGACGAAGAACCAGGCTGCACCGGCAGTCATCACCAAGGCCAGCATCGACAGCATCAAGGTGAGCCGGCGTTGCCGATCGGCGCGGCGCAACTGGGCCTCGGCGAACGCTTGCGCGCGCACCGCTTCACGCCGTGCGTCTTCCGCCGCATCGCGCGACTGGCGCAGGGCGTCGCTCTCGGCACGTTCCTGCTCGGCCTGGCGCTGTTGCACCTCGCGCTGCTGCTGCAGTTCGTGCGAGCGTTCGATCAGGTCGCGCTCGGGCTCGGTCAGCAGCTCCCACTGCCGGTAGGCGCGTGATTGCGCGTCCGTCAATGCCTGTTCGGCCAGTGCCGCCGCATCGAGCCGGCCCGCGCGTTCCCAGGCCCCGACGAAGGACGCGAACTCGCTGCGCCAGAGCATGAACGCCGGGTCGTAGGGCGCGCCGTGCTCGGGGCCGCACAACGCGGGTTGGCCCATTGCCAGTGCGACCATCAGCTCACCCTGGGCCAGCCCGGCCGGTGCGCCGATGTCCGCGGCCGGTGCGCCGATGTCCGCCGCCGGCGCGTCGCGCCACAGGTCCAGCAGTCGCGCGTCGGCGAGGGCGTCGCGCAGCGCATCCAGGTCGACCTCGGGTGGCGCGGCGAGCATGCTGCGCAGGTGCCGCCAGGGCATGGGGCTGGCCGACAGTCGCATCGATCCATCGAGCGTGCTGAGCGTGCGCACCAGCGCCCGGGTGGCTGCCCGCTCGGCGTCCGAGCAGCCGGCGTGCCAGCGGGCCCAGGCCTCGGCCACCGCCGCGGCCACGCCGTCGCGGCCGTCGAGTGCGCTGGCGGACAGCCAGCCACGCCGGCGCCGGTCCCACAGCGCAGGCAGCACCCGCGCCAGCTGGGCCACGGCCGCAGGTCCGCTGCCGGCCTGGCCTTGCAACAAGGCGCTGAGCCCGGGTTCGACCACATGCCCCAGGCGGCCGGCCGGGCGCTCGATGGCCTTGGCCAGCGCGCTATCGGACATCGCTTGCAGGACGATGCGCAACAGCGGGCGTCTGGCGTCTGCCAGGCCCCAGCGGTGCGCCGCCTCTTGCGCGACGGCCTCGGGCCAGGCATCGCGCAGCAGCAGGATCAGCAAGGCGTCTGCTGGACGGCGGTCGAGCAGGCGACCGATGGTGTCGATGCGGCGGGCCAGGTCATCGTCACTGCTGCCCGCGGCCAGACTGTCGACATGGTCGACCACCCACAGGCAGCGGGCCCCACCCTCGGTCCGGGGTGGCTCGGGCCAGCAACCAGCGTCGAGTGCCGGAGCGTCGACCCAGAACACCGCGTCGACCGGTCGGCCCGGCAGGCTGTCGGCCTGGCGGCGCAAGGCCGGCACCAGAGCGGCCTGCAGGAACGAGGTCTTGCCCACCCCGGCCGCCCCGGCCAGCAGCGTGACTGAGACGCTGGCGACCAGCGGCGCCCAATGCCTGAGCTCATCCTCGCGGCCGAAGAAGAAGCGCTCTTCGCTCGCGCTGAAAGGCCTGCTGCCGGGGTAGGGCTGGGCCGCGGCGCTGCCGTCGGTCGGCGGGTCCGAGGCCGGCGTGGCCGGGACGGCCAGGCGCCAGCCCTGGGCGATGCGATCGGCCCAGGCCTGCGGCTCGCTCTGGAACAGCATCAGCTGCGCCATCAGCACGTCGCCGATACCTTCGCTGCGCAAGGAGCGCCAGAACGCGAACAGTTGCGGGTCGACGCGGTGCTCAGGCGACACTGACAGCAGCAGCGGCAACACGCGCAGTCCGCGCCGGCGGGCGGCTGCCAGCAGGCGCAGGCTCGACGCCGCCAGCAGCGGGGTCGGGACGATGATCACCAGGCCTTCGCTGGCGGCGAGCTGGGCTTCGATCGCATCGGCCCAGGAGGTGGCAGGCAGCATCGCATCGACGCCGCCGGCCACGCGCAGGCCCTGTGCGGCCAGGTCGCGGCGGACGGCCTCGCGGCGCCCGGCGTCCGCCAACTGGCTGTCGTCCAGAAAGAAGTCGAAGCCGGCCGAAGGGCGCGTCGGGTCGGCCACCGTGGGCATGCCCGGCGCGGCCGAAGCAGCCTGCAGGTCCTGCAGATCCTGCAGTCGGCCCGGACGGATCGCCATCAGCACCAACGCATCGGCCAGGCGTCGGAAGTTCTGCTCTACGGCCTGGCCGCTGGGGGTGCTTGCGCCCTCGCCGACCAGCCGTTCGATGATGGCGAATTCGGGGTCGTAGGGCAGGGCCAGCGCAGCGTAGTCCAGCCCGCGCTCGAAGAGTCGAGGCGGCAAGTAGTCGGCCCGCGGGAACTTGACTTCGAAGGTGCGCAGGAACTCGCCGCGACGCGGGTTGTGTTCCTCCAGCCGCGCCGGGATGACCAGGATCTGCAGCTCGCGCCCGCGCCGCAGCGCCAGCGTGGCGTCCGAGCGGAAGTCGCTCGCCACGCGCAGCGTGCCCTCGATGTTCTGGTCGTTGGCAGCGCACAGCATCACCGCCGCATCGGCCAGCTGATAGGCGCAGACGCCACCCATTTCGGTGATCCCGGTGCGGCTGTCGACCAGCACCACGTCGTAACCCCGGCCGCCCTGCACCTGCGTGATCTCGGCACGCAGCCAGTCGAAGAAGCGTTCGCCGTTCCAGTTGTGGAAGAAGTCCTGCCAGTCGAAGGTGCGCACGGCGAGCGCGTAGTCGGCAAAGCGGGCCTGCGGCTCGCGCTGGCCCGCGGTGATCAGGTCGACCCGGCCGCCGCCGGCGACGCTGGGGGCCGCGCTCTGCACATAGCGTGGCCAGTCCCTGAACTCGGCCTTGCGGAAGTCGTCTTCATTGGTCAGCGCGCGCCGGTAGTCGAGCAACAAGTCGATCAGGCCCGGGTCCTGCCGCACCCGGCGAGCCTCGGCTTCGTCGAAGAAGTAACGTTCCAGGCCAGGCGCCTCGAGGTCGAAATCGATGGCCAGCACGCGCAGGCCGCGCTCGGCCAGCAGGTAGGCCACCGACGCCAGCGCCATCGAGCGGCCAACACCTCCCTTGAAGGAGTAGAAGGTGAAGATCATGCGCCGGCCGACGTCGGCTTGAGCAGTTCGTGGGTGCGCTCGAGCAGGCTGCGTTGAGCCTCACCGCCGCCCAAGGTGTTGACGAGCTCCGGCAGCACCAGGATCAGCCAGCGCCGCAGCCGCTCGGGGCTGCCGATCGCAAGCTCGCAGCGCGGATCCTGCTCGTCACCGAAGCGCGGAATCAGGATGCCCACGTCGAGCCACGAATCGGTGCCGAGCAGGGCGCTCACCGGTTCGGCCGCGGGGTCGAACGGGTGTGACGACAACACGGCCACGTTCTCGCCCTTGAGCAGCACCCTCGCCGCCGAGCGCAAGGCCGGGTGCAGCAGGCTCAGTTCGTCGACCAGCACCAGGCAGCCGCGGTCGCGCACGCGGCGCAGCAGGGTGTCGGAGCCATGCGCAGGGCGCAGCAGGTCGTCCAGGCTGTAGGCATGCGGCACCAGCTTGATCTGATCGCTGCGGATGAACACGCGGTCGCGCTTGCTGTGCGCGCTGTTGATGCGGTCGAAGGCTTGCTGCAGGTAGCCGTTGACCGACGGCAGCCCGGCGCCGAAGGGCCGCCAGTCGTCGCGCCGGTCGCCATAGGCAGCGGCCGGCCAACGTGCATGGGCGGGGTGGGCCCGCAGCGCAGCGACGCGCGCCGACAGTTGGGCCGAGCGCAGGCGGCGTTCGTCGTCGTCGACCGCCGCGCCCTGCCACAGCTGGTCCGGCTCTGCCAGCGTCGCCGCTTCGGCCTGGGTCATCGCCAACACGATGACCGGGACGCCGACCGGGCGTTCGAAGCGCAGAGCGCCGACGCGCGGGCGCAGTCCCCGGTGCAGTTCGTCGAAGGCCTGGCGCAAGGTGTCGTCGGCGCGCGCGATGACATCGAAGCCCCAGTCGCCCGGCAGGCGCGCACCTGCGGCGGCGCCGGTCAACAGCGCGCCGACGGCGCCGCGACGCTGTCGCTGGCTGGCCATGGCTGCGGACAGGAGCGCGCCGCGCTCGCGATAGAGGCCGAGTGAGCGGCTGCTCAGATGCCAGGCCAGCGCACAGCACTTGGCGCAGCGTTCGTCCAGCCGGGCCAGATAGTCGGGCATCGACGGATCGAGCACGATGAGGCGAAAACGCGCATCGGCCTGGACCTGACGGGCCAGGTCCTCGTCGATCGAGTCCAGGCCCAGCGCATCGACGACCAAGGCGACGTCGGTGGCCATCTCGCCGGGGTGCGGGTCATCGGACTCGAAGATGGAGCCGGGCTGGCCTTTGCCCTTGACCTTGAGGACGACGGTCAGGACCTGCTCGCGCAGATCGGCCAGGTCTGCAAATCGCCCCGTGCGCACGAGGGGCAGGGACTGCAGGCGGTGGCGCAAGTCTGCGATGCGCTGCCCGGCCTGGTTGTCGCCGCTGTCCTTGTCGGTCATCGTGACCGCGATCACGGCCCGGTCCTTGACGAAGACGAAACAGGGCAGCTCCTGCGCACGCGCCTGCTCGAACTCGAGCTCCGTGATCGACAAGCCGTTCGGATTGCGCGCCGGGTCGAGCGGGCAGTAGCCGTAGCGATCGCCGACGATGCCGATGTAGATGCGGCATTGCGCGACATCGTCGAGGCAACTGCTGACCAGGTCCTGCTCGCTGGCCGAATAGCTCTGCTTGACGCCGAAGCCCTGCCCGGCCAGTACCTTCAAGACGGCGTCGCGCTCGCTGACCAGGTCGTTCAATGTCGACGACAGGTAGACGTCGTTGGCCACGCGGCAGATCCTCCTGCGGATGATGGTAGCGCCGGGCTGCCCCAGGTGGTGGGTCGCGGCCCATGTTCGTCGAGTTGGACCATTCGTCCTGCCTTCGCTTGCGGCGCCAGGTGACGTCAAACTGCTCGAACAGCGCTCGCCCATCGAAGGCGGCTTGACACTCGACGCCAGCAACGCGGCGGTCGATCTCGACGCCGTGCTGCGCAGCTCGAGCGCGCCCGGATCAGGCGCGAATCACCCGCGCTTCGCAGCGCTCGGCATAGAGCGAGCGCACGTCGGCGCTGCGCCGCGCCAGCACGGCACGCTGGTTGATGTAGCCCTTGTCGGTGATCTCGCCGGCGTCGACGTTCGGCGGCTCGTCGAGCACCAGCGCACGCGCGACCGTCTGCGACGAGCCGGAGCCTTCGCGCTCGAGCGCAGCCAGCACCGCGCCGATGCGCCGCCGCAGTTCGTCGGTGCCAAGCTCGCGCGCCTGCGCCGAGGGGAAGATCAGCGCCCCCACGTCGGTGCAGTCATGACCGGTGATCACGACGTCCTGCGCCAGCGGGGCCAGCGCCGAGACGACCTTGATGCGCAGCGTTCCGACGCTGACCCAGGTGCCGCTGCTGAGCTTGAAGTCCTCGGCCACGCGACCGTCGAACTGCACGCCGGCCTCGGGCCGCGCTTCATCGGCCAGCAGCCCGGCGTCGCCGATGCAGTAGTAGCCCTCGTCGTCGAACGCCTGCGCGGTGAGGTGCGGCGCATTGCGGTAGCCGGGAAAGACGGTCACGCCGCGTACGCGCATCTCGAGCTTTTGCCCGTTGGGAGTGAACTTCAGCTCCAGGCCCGGCAACGGCAGGCCGATGACGCCGGCGCGCTCGAGCTTCCAGTGCGCACTGGTGATCGCAGGCGAGGTCTCGGTGCTGCCCCAGCTGGTGGTGAACCAGACCGGGGCGTCGGCGCCGCGCACACGACGCGCCACCACCTCCAGCCGCTCCCAGGTGGCCTGCGGCAACGCGGCACCGGCGTAAAACACCATCCGCATGCGCTCGAACACCGCGCGCGCCAGCGCCTCGTCCTGTTCCAGCGCCGGCAGCGCCATCTCGAAGCCGCGCGGCACGTTGAACCACAGCGTGGGCTGCACCTCGCGCAGGTTGCGCAGGGTCTTGTCGACCAGGCCCGGGGCAGGGCGGCCTTCGTCGATGTAGAGCGTGCCGCCATGGGCCAGCACCAGGTTGAGGTTGTGGTTGCCGCCGAAGGTGTGGCTCCAGGGCAGCCAGTCGCAGATGACCGGCTTGTCGTGCTCGAGGAAGCGCCAGGCCTGGGCCACCATCTGCATGTTGGCGCACAGCATGCGGTGGCTGTTGATCACCACCTTGGGGTGGCCGGTCGAGCCTGACGTCAACAGGTACTTGGCGTGTTCGTCGGGCAGGATGGCGTCGAAGGCAGCCTTCACCGCCGGGCTCTCGGCGGTGCGCAGCAGGGTGTCGAATGCCAGCGCACCGGGGAATGTCTCGGCGCCCAGGCTGAACACAGCCACCGCGTCGACCCCGCTGCTGGCCAGCGCTGGACCGTAGACCGCGGCGTCCGACGCATACACGAGCGCCGGCCCGAGCGTGGCCAGGATGCCGTGAATCTTGCTGTAGTCCTTGGTCAGTCGGCAGTAGGCGCTGCTGACGGTGCACACCGCGCGGCCCACGTGCATGGCCGCCAGCATCAGCAGCAGGTGGTCGATGCCGTTGTCGGACAGCACCACCAGCGGCCGCTGCGGCGGCAGCCTCAGCCCCAGCAGGCTCTGCGCCAGCGCACCCACGGCGCGGCGCAACTCGCCCCAACTCAGGCGGCGCCACTGCCCGCTGGCGTCACGCTCGGCCACCGCCAGCCGGTCGGGCGTCTGTGCCGACCAGCGCTCGATCCATTCACCGACGCAGCGCGCGTAGGGCTTGAGCGGCTCGGGCGAGCGCAGCACGAAACTGCCATCGTCGAACCTGATGCGCGCCACCCGCGGCGGCGCCAACTGGCGTGGATCGTCGAACAAGCTGGCAGCCATGGACACTCCTGCACGTCGGGCAGCGCGATACCAAGGCACGACGCTGATGGTGATTTCACGGGCCGCCCATTGTGCAAGTTCGAACCTCTTGCGGGGCTGCGATCGCCCGCACTTGAGATCAGCCGGCCCAGGCCTCACGTGCAGCCCAGTTCCACCTTCTGGCGCGCGCATGGCCTGGTTGTTGCTCTATATCGGCGCGCTCGCGCTGGCGGTGGCCGGCTGGCTGGCTGGCCCGCCGCTGTGGGCGGCATGGCGACGCTCGCGGCTGACCGCGCGGCCCTTCCCGCGCGCCTGGCGCGCCGTGCTGCGCCGACGCATGCCGCTGTATCGCCGGCTGCCGGCGCTGCAGCAGCGCGCCCTGCAGCGCCACGTGCAGGTGCTGCTGGCCGATCTGCCCTTCATCGGCTGCGCCGGCCAGCCGATCACCGACGAGGTGCGTGTGCTGGTGGCTGCGCAGGCTGCGCTGCTGTTGCTGGGGCGGCCGGCGGGGCGTTTCCACCGGCTGCGCCAGGTCCTGGTCTACCCCGGTGCCTTCGTGGTCGAGCGTCCGCTCACCGACGGCGGCATCGTGCAGGACGCGCGGCGCGTGCTGGTCGGTGAGTCGTGGCAGCAGGGCCAGCTGATCCTGTCGTGGCAGGACGTGCTGGCCGGCGCGGCCGACCCGAACGACGGCCACAACGTCGTGATCCACGAGTTCGCGCACCAGCTCGACCAGGAAAGCGGCCCCGCCAACGGCGCCCCTTTTCTCGGCCGGCGCGACGCCTACGCGCGCTGGGCAGCCACGCTGGGTGCGGCCTTCGACGAGTTGAGCCAGGCGCTGGCGCGCGGCGAGCCGACGCTGATCGACCCGTACGGCGCCACCGACCCGGGTGAGTTCTTCGCCGTGCTGTCGGAGCTGTTCTTCGAAAGCCCGCAGGCCCTGGCCGGGCGCCACCCGGCGCTGTATGCCGAACTGAGCGCGTACTACCGCAGCGACCCGCGGGCCTGGTGAGCCGCGGGACGACCGCTGTTTGTGAACCGCGCGGGTCGAATGTCCGTTCCGCCTGGCCCCCGAGCGGCGCAATCGCCAGCGCGAGATCCGCGTCGTCAAGCGCCGCCTCTCGGCCCCGCGCCCGCTGGGTCGTTCGCGCCGGCGTGGTATGGTTTGTGGCAGCCTGCGCGGCAAGCTGGTCGGCACGGTCGGTGCAGACGTGGTCCGCGGAAACCTCCACCACTGGACACCCTGAATGGCAAAGACCTACGAACAAATCCAGCACCAGATCGCGGCCCTGCAGGCCGAAGCCGACATGCTGCGGCGCAACGAACTGGATGAAGTGATCGGCCGAATCCGCGCGGCGATTACGTTCTACGGCATTACCGCTGACGACCTCGGGCTCGACCGCAAGGCCGGTCGGCCGAGGAAGGCCGCCACAGGCAAGAAGCCCGCCACCAAGCCCGCCGCCGTAGCCGCCTTCAAGGACGACCAGGGGCGGACCTGGGTTGGCCGTGGCAAGCGCCCGCAATGGCTGCGCGACGCGTTGATCGCCGGCCGTACGCTCGACGATTTCAGGATCAAACCGGACTGAGCGACTGACCGTCAGGCGCAGACACGCGCGCGGCGGCGGCGGCGAGAAATGGTCGCCGCCAACACCTGAACCGGAGCCGCGCTGAACGAGGATCCCCCGATGAACGCACCCGCCCGTCAA
>JANOJJ010000535.1:0-2841 GCA_031408155.1 Rubrivivax sp. | reverse complement strand
GAGTTCCTGCCCGCGCCACTTGCCGTTGAGCATGGGTCCGCCACTGACGCCGATGGTCGGCAGGTTGACGCTGGACGCCCCCATCAGCAGGCTGGGCGTGGTCTTGTCGCAGCCCATCAGCAGCACCACGCCGTCGATCGGATTGCCGCGGATGCTTTCTTCCACGTCCATGCTGGCCAGGTTGCGGTACAGCATGGCGGTCGGGCGCAGCAGCGTCTCGCCCAGGCTCATGACCGGGAACTCGAGCGGGAAGCCGCCCGCTTCGTAGACGCCGATCTTGACCTGTTCGGCCAGCGTGCGGAAATGGCTGTTGCAGGGCGTCAGCTCGCTGTAGGTGTTGCAGATGCCGATCACCGGCCGGCCATCGAACTGGTCATGCGGGACGCCCTTGGCCTTGACCCAGCTGCGGTAGGCAAAACCGTCGCGGTCCTGGCGGCCGAACCATTGCTGGCTGCGCAGGTCTTCAGGCTTCTTCTTGGGCTTGGAGCTCATGTGCTGGCTTTCCCGGAGAGGTCATGAAATCAGCGCGGCATATTATGGTATGACGATTGAAGCCGTCAGCCGTAGTCACCCTAGGAGACCGCATGCCCGAGTTCGACGTCCTCACCGCTTCACGGCTGCCGCCGCTGTACCTGGCGCCACTGCAGGCGGCCTACAACGTGCACGACCGCCTGCACGAGCTGGACCCGGCAACCTTTTCCGCGCTGGCGCCGAGCATCCGCGCCATCGCTGCCAGCGGCGAATCGAAGGTCAGCGCCGACCTCATCGCCAGGCTGCCCGCGCTGCAGATCATCTCGGTGATGGGCGTGGGCTACGATGGTGTCGACGTAGCCGCAGCCAAGGCGCGCGGCGTGATGGTCACGCACACGCCCGACGTGCTCAACGACGAGGTGGCCGACACCACGCTCGGCCTGATGCTGTGCGCCGCGCGCCAACTGCCGGCGGCCGACCGCTACGTACGTGCCGGCGACTGGCTCAAGGGCCCGATGGCGTTGCAGCGCAAGATGTCGGGCGCACGGCTGGGTCTGGTCGGCATGGGCCGCATCGCCAAGGCGATCGCGCACCGCGCGCTGGCCTTCGGCATGTCGATCGCCTATACCGCGCGCTCGGCCAAGCCCGAGTTGCCGTACCGCTTCTTTCCCACCCCGGCGGCGCTGGCGGCCGAGAGTGACTTTCTGGTCGTCATCACGCCCGGCGGCGCGGCCACGCGCAAACTGATCGACGCCACGGTGCTGAAGGCGCTGGGGCCCAAAGGCATCCTGGTCAACGTCGCGCGCGGACCGGTGGTCGACGAAGCGGCGCTGATCGAGGCCCTGGAGTCGGGCGCAATCGCCGGCGCCGCGCTCGACGTGTTCGAGAACGAGCCCAACGTGCCGGCCCGGCTGATGGCGCTGCCGCATGTGGTGCTGGCCCCGCATATCGGCAGCGCCACGCGCGAAACGCGGCAGGCGATGGCCGATCTGGCGCTGGGCAACCTGCAGGCCCACTTTGCCGGGCGGCCCTTGCTGACCCCGGTGCCCGAGTTGCGATAAGGCGCCTGGTGAGCGCTCCATGCGTCGTGGTGATGGGCGTCTGCGGCTGCGGCAAGACTACCGTGGGTCGAGCGCTGGCCGGCGCGCTGGGCCTGCACTACATCGAAGGCGACGAGTTGCATCCGCCCGCGAACGTGGCGCGCATGGCCGCCGGCATTGCGCTGACCGACACCGACCGCCACGGCTGGCTGCAGGCGGTGGCCGGCCAACTCGCCTGCGCCAGCGGTGGCGTGGTGGTGGGCTGCAGCGCGCTCAAGCGCAGCTACCGCAATCTGCTGCGCACGGCCTCGCCCAGCGTGCGCTTCGTGCATTTGCACGGCACGCGCGAGCTGCTGACGGCCCGCCTGGCCGCTCGCAAGGGCCACTACATGCCGGCGTCTCTGCTGCCGAGCCAGCTCGACACGCTGCAGCCACCGGCCGCAGACGAACCGGCGCTGACGCTCGACATCGACGCGGCACCCGAACAACTCGCCGCCCAGGCGCTGGCCTGGTTGCAGGCCACGGCATGAAACCAGCACCCGAGCCCATGGCCACCTTCATCCAAGTCATCCTCTACACCGGCACCGATGGCCGCGCACGCTTTGGCGAAGCATCGATCGCGCTGAGCGAAGGCCATCCGCAGGCGCGCCTGTCGCCGCTGCTGCCCAGCGGCGGCTGCCAGTTGCGCGAAAGCCCGGTCGGCTTTCGCAGCGACTTCCATTGCACCGAGACGCCGCAGTGGGTGTTCATCCTGGGTGGGCAGATGGAGATCAACCTGCACGACGGCAGTTCGCGCCTGTTCAAGCCGGGTGCGCATTTCCATTCGGCCGACCTGTTGCCGGCGGGCGCGGTCTTCGACCCGACGATCCACGGCCACTGGAGCCGTCAGGTCGGCCCTGACCCGCTCGTCACGCTGTTCGTGCGCGGATAGTCAGCCCGATGGCCAGCAAGAACGTCCACGGCCACACGCTCGATCAGCTCGGTGAATCCATCGTCGGCGGCAACTACCCGCCAGGCACGTCGATCCCGCCCGAGCCCTCGTTGTGTGAATCGTTGGGGGTCAGCCGCACGGTGGTGCGCGAGGCGGTCAAGTCGCTGGCGGCCAAGGGCCTGCTCGTGACCGGGCCGAAGGTCGGCACCCGCGTGCTGCCGTCGGACCAATGGAACTGGTTCGACCCCGACGTGGTGGCCTGGCAGAGCAAGGCCGGCCTGACGCGCGAGTTCTTG
Organism: Rubrivivax sp.; assembly: GCA_031408155.1. Taxonomy (GTDB): domain Bacteria; phylum Pseudomonadota; class Gammaproteobacteria; order Burkholderiales; family Burkholderiaceae_C; genus Rubrivivax. The sequence goes on along the minus strand of JANOJJ010000535.1, from coordinate 103 downwards.
CGTGATCTGCAGGAACTGCGGCGCGTGGTGGAGCCCGCCGCTGTGCGCTTGGCCGCCGACCGAGCCACGCCGCAAGACGTGGCGCAAATTGAGCTGGCCTTTG
>JANOJJ010000578.1:0-3192 GCA_031408155.1 Rubrivivax sp. | reverse complement strand
CGCGGTGTGGATGATGCCGCCGGTCTGTTCACGATCCCCGCGGATGCATTCCAGCCCGGCCGCCTCCACCGCCGGCCGGATGCCTTGTTCGTAGACCTGGTCGAAGTCGATCTCGACGCGCGACTTCGGATCGACCCTGCGGCCGAACGGCATGTCGACGAAGCAGGTCTGGCGCGGGGCGATGTTGGCCGCTGGCGGCGGCACGGGGGTCGAAAGGGCCATCTGCAATCCTCTTCGGTTGGTTGCGGGGACGTTGCTAGCGCGGACACTAGGCGCGGCCTGCCGCCGCGGCTTGTTCACCGATGCGCGCCATGCCGTCGCGCGCCTGCATGAAGCGGTCGCACAGGTGCAGGTCGCTGAACTCCGGCGGCGGCGGCGCGATCGCGGGGTCTTCCAGCGGCATCGGGATCACTGCGTCCAGGCCCTTGCCGGCGCGCGCGGTGTCGTATTCCCAGCGCACCCAGGGCGAGGCGCTGGCATGGCGCGACCAGAACAGCAAGCAGGCATCGCTGCGCCGGATCTGCTGTTCGAGCCGGGGCTTGAAGGCGTCGCCCTGCAGCAGGTCCAGGCAGTCCTGGAAGATCACCAGGCCGGGCGACCAGCGGCTGAGCGCGGCCAGGCAATAACGCACGGCTTGGGCGTCCTTGGATGCGTACGAGGCGAACACGGTCGACGCCGCGCGCACCGCTTGCGTGCGCGCGGTTGGCGCTGACTCGGGTGGCGGCGGCTGGGCGACCCGCTCGACCAGCTCGACCGCGAGCGGGATCAGCGCGATCGGCACGCCGGCCAGCGCGACCTGGAAGCACAGGTCGATCCGCGGCGCGGCCGCAGCGGCGTCGACCGTGACCACGAAAGGCGCCAGTTGCAGCCGCCCGTTCCACTCGAAGGCCTGCTCGGCCGGCGACACCAGGGCGCCGGACGCGCTCAGCCGCACCGTCACCGGTGCGCCGACGGTCCAGCCCGACTGGCGCTCGGGTGACAGCGCCACCAAGGGCACCGACTCGGCGCCGCCCAGCCGCTCGAGCCGGGCCTCGGCCGCGGTCCGCGCCGATTCGACATAGGCCGCCAGCACGGCATCGAAGCGCGCGCCGCGAGTGCACTGCCCGGGTGCGGTGAGGCCGAACAGGATCGGGTCGATGGCAGCCCTGCCGGTGCGGCGGGCAGCGCCGGGCGGTGCGGCGATGCGGCTCTGGCGCTCGCCGCCGTCCCACGACAGGACAGGGCGCCGCCGGGTCGGTGCCGGACCGGGCAAGCGGTCCCCGAGCCGCGGCCTGGGCCGTGGCTCACCCGCGCCGTCCGACGCCCCGGCGGCGGGGATGACGGCCGCCGCGCCATCGCCGTCGCCGGGCCCGGCAGGGTCGGCTGGGTCGGGCTCGTCGCCCAGACCGAACAGGTCGTCGATCGACTGCTCGCTGCCGGTAGCCGTTGGCGCGCTGACCGGACCTTGCTGCAAGCCCCCCGACTGCGCCCGCTCCGTCGAGTCCGCTTCGGCCACTGGATCTCGAGCGCTGACGACCGGCGCCGGCGCCGCCGCTGGCGACATCGGCGCAAGGTCAGGGGCGACCGCGGATGCCGGGCCAGGGCTTGGGTCAGGAGCGAAGCGATCGGCAAAGCGGTCGACGCTGGCGGCTGCCGAGCCGCTGGCGCGAACGCCGATCTGGTAGCCGCCGATGCGCACCACGTCGCCCGCAGCCAGCGGCCAATCCTTGCCATGGCCGAGCACATTGCCATTGACCTGGATCGGGTTGCTGCCGCGGTCCTTGATGGCATGGCCGGCATTGCGCAAGATGACCTGGGCGTGCACGCGCGACAGCGTGCGCCCGGGGTCGGGCAACACCATCAGGTTGCCTTCGGCACGACCGATGGTGCCGCCGGGCGCGTCGAAGACCGCTTCGATCGGCTCGATCGCCACGCCCTCGTAGGTCAACGCGATCAGCACGATCACCGGCGACGGCGCGGCCAGCGCTGCAGCGGTGACCGGCAACGCGGTGACCGGCCGGGTTGCCGCGGCGCTCGAGGCCTCGAGCACCGTCGGCGCAACGGTCAGCGGGCGGCTGCCGCGTCGCGTGGCCAGGACGCGGGCCAGGACGCTGGCCACGACGCGGGCCACGAGCACCGCTGCGAGGGCCACCACCACGACCACGGCCACGACCACGATCCACGTTGTGCTGTCGTTCATGGGTCTCTCGGTGCAGTCATAGGGGGCGCGGCAAACGGCTTGCGGCGCTCAGCGAGCATGCGCCAGGCAACGATCGACGGCGGCCTTCGACGCAGCCAGGTCTTCGTCGGGGTAGGCCCGTTGGCGCTCGGCCAGGTCGTGGCACGGTTTGCCGATCTGGCGGATGCGGGCGACGAAGCCGGCTTCGGTGAACGGCCAGACCTGGGCTTCATCGCGGCCCAGCAGGGTCAGAACATGGCGGCCGTCGGGGCTGAAAGCACCGAACTGAGTGCCGCGTTCGACGCGGTTGCGCTCGTCACTGAGCCGCAATACGGCCAGCGCCTTGCCGTCGCGCGACCACAGCCGCGCGGTCTTGTCGGCCGATGCGCTTAGCAGGGTCTGGCCATCGGGGCTGAAGGCCGCGTGCCAGACCGGGCCACCATGGCCTTTCAGCGTGGCCAGGGCCTTGCCTTCGCGCGACCACAGCCGCGCGCTGTTGTCGGTGCTGGCGCTGAGCAGGGTCTGGCCATCGGGGCTGAAGGCCGCGTGCCAGACCGGGCCGGCATGACCTTGCAGCGTGGCCAGGGCCCTGCCGTCAAGCGACCACAGCCGCACGGTCTTGTCGTGCGACGCGGTGAGCAGGGTCTGGCCATCGGGGCTGAAGGCCGCGTGCCGGACCGGACCGCCATGACCTTGCAGCGTGGCCAGGGCCTTGCCGTCACGAGTCCACAGTCGCGCGGTCGCGTCGTCCGACGCCGTGACCAGAGTCCGGCCATCGGGGCTGAAGTCCGCGTGCAGGACCGAGTCGGCGTGGCCTTGCAGCGTGGCCAGGGCCTTGCCATCGCGCGACCACAGGCGCGCGGTCGCGTCGTCCGACGCCGTGACCAGGGTCTGGCCATCGGGGCTGAAGGACGCTTGCCAGACCCGGCCGCCATGGCCTTGCAGCGTGGCCAGGGCCTTGCCGTCGGGCGACCACAGCCGCGCCGTCCTGTCGACCGAGGCGGTCAGCAGGGTCTGGCCATCGGGGCTGAAGG
>JANOJJ010000566.1:0-2041 GCA_031408155.1 Rubrivivax sp. | reverse complement strand
ACCGGGTGGCGACGCTCGGTGTCTCCGCTCACGACGCGAGCCTGAACCTCAACTCGCTGTCCGGCGGTCCGATCGACGTGGTCGGCGCCGTCGACACGACGCTGTCGCTGACGACCAACACCGGCATCACGCAGAACGGCGGCTCCTTGAGCGTGGGCGGGGCGTTCACGCTGACATCGACGTCAGGCAACGTCAGCCTGGCCAACAGCGCCAACAATTTCGGCGGGCTCGTCACCTTCAATGCCGCGGGCGACCTCGACCTCGCTTCGAGCGGCAGCCTGCGTGCTGCGGGCAGCGCCTTCGGCAACATCGCGCTCTCGGCGCTTGGCGGCGAGTTCGTCATGGGCGGCGACATCAACACGCTGTGCAGCTGCGGCACGACGTCGATCGACGTGCGCGGCGCGGGCTTCGACAACGCCGCGGGCGGACGGCTGCTCGGCCCCACCGGCTCGCGCTTCTTCATCCGCTCGAGCGATTGGCGATTCGACGATCTCGGTCCGATCGAGTTCGGCACCGGTGCGAACGACGTCAACTACGTCGTCTACAACGGCTGGACCGGCGCCGACCCGGCAAGCGGCAACGGCTACTACACCAACCGCGATGCCTTCGTCTCGATCGCGGCGGCCGACGTGCCCGTGAGCCGCGTCTACAACGGCCTGACCACGTTCGCCTACACGCGTAGGGGCAGCGGCGGCGGTTCGATCCAGGTCGACAACGGTGAAGGCAGCGACGTGGTGGAACCGCTCGGCGCCTACAGCTTCAGCAGCACCGGAACGTTCTTCAACAAGAACGTCGGTACCGACAAGGGCTACACCGTCGCCGGGTCTGCCAACACCGTCGCCACCGGCAGCAGCGGCACCACCTACTACGGCGTGAGCGTGCCCGGCTTCACACGCGCCGCGGGCCCGTGGCAGGCGGGCGATCCGGGCAGCGCGATCTCCGAGGTCACGCCGTTGGCGATCACGGTCGGTGGCGTGCGCGCGATCGATCGCGCCTACAACGGGTTGACCGGCGTGGCGCTGGACGTGTCGGCGGCGTCGCTGCCCGGCGTGATGGCGGGCGACAGCCTCAGCCTGTCCGGCGGCAGCGGCAGCATGCAGGACAAGCATGTCGGCATCGGCAAGCCAGTGACGCTGGGCGCGCTCACGCTCGGCGGTGCCGACGCGGGCAACTACACGTTCACGCTGGCCAATGCACTCAGCGTCGATATTTCGCCGCTGGCGTTGACGGTGTCCGGCCTCACGGCCGCCAACAAGGTCTATGACGCGACGACGGCGGCGACCCTCACCGGCTCGCCGACGATCTCTGCCCCGTTGGCCAACGACTCGGTCTTCGTCAGCGGCACCGTCAGCGCGAGCTTCATCGACAAGAACGTCGGCGTTGCCAAACCAGTGGTGCTCGGCGGGTTGGCTCTCAGCGGCGCCGATGCCGGCAACTACTCGCTCAGCCTCGGCAACTCGGTGCGCGCCGACATCACCCCGCGCGAGCTCGTGGTCTCCGGCTTCAGCGTCGCCGACAAGGTCTATGACGCGACCACCGCTGCAACGCTGAGCGGCGCGGCGACGGCGTCGCCGCTGGCCGGTGACGTCGTCACGCTCGTCGGTACGCCGACGGCGAACTTCGCCGACAAGAACGTCGGCGTGGGCAAGCCGGTCAGCGTCGGCGGCTTCAGCTTCGGCGGCGCCGATGGCGGCAACTACACCCCGGTGCAACCCAGCGGCTTCACCGCCGACATCACACCGCGCACCTTGCTGGTGTCGGGCCTGGTGGCGTCCGACAAGGTCTATGACGCGACGACGGCGGTGACGGTCTCCGGCGCGGCGGCCGTGGTGCCCCTGGTCGAGGACGTGGTCTCGCTCAACGGTGCCTACAGCGCCAGCTTCGCCGACAAGAACGCCGGCGTGGCCAAGCCGGTGGTGCTCACCGGCCTGACGCTCAGCGGCGCCGATGCTGGCAACTACACGCTGTCGTTGACCGGCTCGCTGACAGCGACCATCACGCCCTATGCGCTCGCGCTGTCCGGCATCACGGTGCCGGACAA
>JANOJJ010000548.1:0-1836 GCA_031408155.1 Rubrivivax sp. | reverse complement strand
GACCAACGAGGAGCTGGAAGAGAAAGCCCGCTTGCTGGCGGACCAGAACCAGGAGGTGGCCGTAGGCCTCGGCCAGCTTGACAAAATCGGGCAGCGCGTCCATGTAGCTGTGCGAATAGCGGCCGCCGTAGTCGAGTTGCTGCCACTGCCGCACCATGCCCAGGTAGCGATTGTTCAGCGAAACGATCTTCACCGGCGTGTTGTACTGCTTGCAGGTCGACAGCTCCTGGATGCACATCTGGATCGAGCCTTCGCCAGTGATGCAGAAGACGTCCGAGTCGGGTTTGGCGAGCTTGATGCCCATCGCGTACGGCAGACCCACGCCCATGGTGCCGAGGCCGCCGGAGTTGATCCAGCGCCGCGGTTCCTCGAAGCGATAGTACTGCGCCGCCCACATCTGGTGCTGACCGACATCGGACGTGATGTAGGTGTCGCGGTCGCGCGTGAGCTGCCACAGCTTCTCGATCACGGCCTGCGGCTTGATCACGTCGCTGCTCGTGCGGTAGGCCAGGCAATCACGCTTGCGCCATTCGTTGACCTGGCTCCACCAGGCCGACAATGCAGCCGGATCGGGCTTGGACTGGGCCTCGCGCACCTGCGCGATCAACTCCTGCAGCACGTCCTTCACATCGCCGACGATCGGGATGTCGACCTTCACGCGCTTGGAGATCGACGAGGGGTCGATGTCGATGTGAATGACCTTGCGCTCGACCGAGGCGAAGTGGCGCGGGTTGCCGATCACGCGGTCATCGAAGCGCGCGCCAACAGCCAGCAGCACATCACAGTGCTGCATGGTCATGTTGGCCTCGTAAGTGCCGTGCATGCCGAGCATGCCGAGGAAGCGCGGATCGCTGGCCGGCACCGCGCCCAGACCCATCAGGGTGCTGGTGCAGGGGAATCCGACCCAGTCGATCAGTTCGCGCAATTCGGCTGACGCATTGCCCAGGATCACGCCGCCGCCGGTGTAGATGTACGGGCGCCGGGCCTGCAGCAACAACTGCACGGCCTTGCGGATCTGCCCGCCATGGCCCTTCTTGACCGGGTTGTATGAGCGCATCTGCACCGTCTCGGGATAGTGAAACGGCGCGGTCATGAGCGACACATCCTTCGGGATGTCGACCACCACGGGGCCTGGGCGGCCGGTGCGCGCGATATGGAAGGCCTTCTTCAGCGTCAAGGCCAGGTCGCGCACGTCCTTGACCAGGAAGTTGTGCTTGACGATCGGCCTTGTGATGCCGACCGTGTCGCATTCCTGGAAGGCGTCGAGCCCGATGGCCGGCGTTGGCACCTGGCCGGTGACGATCACCATCGGGATCGAGTCCATGTACGCGGTGGCGATTCCGGTCACTGCGTTCGTGACTCCAGGCCCCGAAGTAACCAGCGCCACGCCGACGTCACCGGTCGCCCGGGCATAGGCGTCGGCCGCATGCACGGCCGCCTGCTCGTGGCGCACCAGCACGTGCTGGATGCTGTCCTGCTTGTACAGCGCGTCGTAGATGTAGAGGACCGCGCCCCCCGGGTAGCCCCAGAGGTACTTGACGCCTTCGGCCTGAAGGCAGCGGACCAGGATTTCCGAGCCGTTGGGCTCGGCATGTGAATTTTGCGGCCTTGCCGAAGCGGCGCGCTTGACTTCCGCGGCAGACACGCAAGCTGGTCGAGGGCAAGGCCGTGTACCGCTGCACGCGCTGCGGCTTCGGCGCGCGCGCGCACCACTGGCAATGTCCGAGCTGCAAGTCCTGGGGATCGGTCAAGCCCATCCATGGTGTGGCCGGCGATTAGCGGTTTGTCGCAGCGCTGAGCGTGGCATTGGCGCCACCGAGGCCGGCACGCCGCCCC
>JANOJJ010000526.1:0-3206 GCA_031408155.1 Rubrivivax sp. | reverse complement strand
CGGCACGCTCATCTCCTGGGCCTCGTCGATGAGCAGCACCGGGCGACGCCGGCACGACTGCAGGTGAGCCAGCCAACGCTCGCGCAGCGCCTTGAAGCCGCCCCAGCGGTTGTGCGGGCGCAGCGGCACGGCGAACACGTCGCCGAGTTCGCGGTAGAAGTCCGCCAGGTTGCTCTGCGGGTGGCTGATCGTGGCGAGTTGGACGTCGGGCAGCCGCACCAGGCGCTGCGCCAGCACGCGCAGCGCCACGCTCTTGCCCGAGCCCGGCTCGCCGTGGATCAGCGCGAAGCCGCCCTCGCGCACCTGGGCGTGTTCGATGCGCCAGCAAAAGCTCTCCAGCCGGGCCGACACATGCAGCGCTTCGACCGGCAACTCGGGCGTGAAGGGATTGAACTTCAGGCCGTACAGGGCCAGCAGCTTTTGGTTCATGAAGGATCCTTCGGTGGGGTCTGCGGCGGTGACTGCGGCGCGGCCTGTGGCAGCGGCGTGGGCATGGGTACGGGCAACGTGGGAAGCGGGGTTGGCAGGTACGCCGGCGGCAGCCCAGTGGCGGCGTGCTCGGCCAACAGATGGCGCATCAGCGGGGCCATCTCGGTCGGCGCCATCGGCGACAGATCGGGGCCCACGGCATCGAGCCGCCGACGCTGGCCGTCGGCGTTGGCCGACTTGTCCAGCGGGTGCACCGCGCACAGCAGCGCACCGCTGCGCGGGTCCACGAGATCGACATGTCCGAGGTCCCAGCGCGCGTAGCGCAGATGGCAGTCCTGCAAATGCCGATAGCGGCTGGGGATCTCGTAGCGGCGAGCCTCCAGGCTGACCGTGCCGTCGCTGCGCCGCAGCCGCCGGCGCACCTGCAGCCGGAAGGCATCGCGCAGGGCCTGGCTGCCCGGTGCGCTGCGGCTCACGCTGGGTCCGGCCAAGTAGCGCGCCAGCGGCGTGGCGTCGAACTCCGAGTGCACCGAGCGGTGGTACTCCTGCTCGACCCAGGCCTGCGTGGCCTGGTTCAGAAGTTCCAGGCTGAGCTGCCCCTCGCCTTCGAGCATGGCCATCAGGCGGGACTCCACGCGAGACCAGAACGCCTCCTGCTTGGCGTTCTGGTACGGCGAATAGGGCAGTGTCGGCTGGTGCACGATGCCCAGGGTGCTCAAGCCGGCGGTCGTCTCGGCGGCCAGCATCGCCGCGCCGTTGTCCGTCATCAGCGAGCGCGGTAATCCGCGCTTCATCAGCGCCTGGCTCAGGGCGTGCACCAGGCTGTGCGCGGATTCGTCGAGGTACCACTGCAGGTGGCACACCAGGCGCGAACGGTCGTCCATCACGCACATCAGCATCGGCTTGACCCACTGACCTCGCGCGGTGAGCACCTTGCGTGAGCCGTGGTGGAAGTCCAGGTGCCAAAGTGCTGCGACGTGGTCCATCTCGAAGCTGCGCACCTCCAGGCGCTCGAGCCGGTCGCGGGCCGCCACAGCCCCGTCGGTGGCGCGCCGCGGTGCTCGCTGGCGCACCATGCCGCGGGCCCGCAGGAAGCGGCGTACCGTGGGGTATGACGGCAGCGCCACCGGCGCGGCGCCGGCGCCGCCGGGACCCAGCGCAGCGGACATCACGACGCGCAGGTTGTCGTAGTGAAGCTGCACGGTCCAGCCCGGGTGCTCGCGGTACTGCAGGACCAGCGCGGCTTCGACCCGGGCCGACACGCTGGGGAAGCAGCCGGCGTGGGCGCGCAGCCGGTCCGTCAGCGCCGCGACGGGGTCACGGGCGCGGCGCGCCGTGTAGTACCAGCGCTGCAGGGTCGACACGCCGAAGCGCACGTCCAGCCCGGTGGCGGGGTCGCGCCAGGGCCTGGCGGCCAACGCACGCAAGGCGCCGAGCAGTTCGCCAGCGGGCGGCGGCGCAGCGAACAACGCGCCGATGATGGAGAAGCGCAGCCGTGCCTGGGCATCACGTCGGCTGGGGTCGTGGTTGGAGCTCAAGCGAACATCCTTGGCTGACGCCGCCGCACGGTGCGCCAGCTGTTGCGGATGCAGGCTATGCAGCCTTGGGCAGGGTGACCAGCACCATCCTCTGCGGGTGTCAGTGGGCCCTCATGCTGCGCGTCACGCGCCGAGGTTGGTGGCCAGCACCGGCGAGCGCACCGTCAGCGGGCCGAGCCAGCGCAACAGGCCGCTGAGCCGGGCTGCTGGCTCGGCACCCGTGAAGCGCTCGAGCAAGCTCGCCGGCAGCCCCGCGATGTCCACCGGCGGCATGAAGCTGCCGCCGGCGCCGCGCCACAGCGGCGTGGCCACGAAGGCCTCCTGCCACCACAACCGCCAGCGCTCCAGGGTGCGCAGCGGCACGGCCAGCCCGGCCAGCAGCGGCGGTCCTGAGTTCGAGCCGGCATGCCGGCTCGAACTCAGAACCACCACCAGCGCCAGATACACGCGCCGGCCGAGAAACCGCACCGACTCGGCCGTCGTGCGCTTGCGGCACACGCTGCAGCAAAAGCTGAAGCGCCGGTCGAAGCCGGCGCGCAACGACGGCATGGCCCCACGCGGCTTGCGCGGGTAGTCAGCGCAGTGCAGCCGGCCGGAACACGCGCAACCGGCGGCCCGGGTGTGGGCCGCGAGTTCCTTGTCGAACTGAAGCAGCAGGGTGAAGAACCGGGGGTCTTGAACGAGAGCGTGGCACACTGGAATCGTCTCTAGTCTTGGTAAACCAGAGACTCCCCCAAAGGACCCGTTTGTTCAAGGATCCCGAGGGGGATCTATTCGTCTACATCACGCTTCGTGATCAGAAACGCGGCTTGACGCCTTGGGAACGGTGATCAGGCTCACTTGACCATCTGCTCGACCACCTTCTTGGCGTCGCCGAAGACCATCATCATCTTGTCCATGTAGAAGAGTTCGTTGTCCAGCCCGGCGTATCCGCTGGCCATCGAGCGTTTGTTGACGATGATGGTCTTGGCCTTGCAGGCCTCGAGGATGGGCATGCCGTAGATCGCGCTGCCCTTGGTGTGCGCGGCCGGGTTCACCACGTCGTTGGCGCCCAGGATGATGGCCACATCGGCCTGGCCGAACTCGCCCTTGATGTCTTCCCTCTCGAACACCTGGTCGTACCGCACCTTGGATTCGGCCAGAAGCACATTCATGTGGCCCGGCTACCGCGAGTCTCCAGCAAGCGCCGCTTCGATCTGCTGGGCCATCGACATGCCGCGCTCGAGCTTGTAGATCATC
>JANOJJ010000503.1:0-2112 GCA_031408155.1 Rubrivivax sp. | reverse complement strand
GCCCGGCAGCAGCACGACGAATTCCTCACCACCAAAGCGCGCCAGGTGATCCTGCGGCCGCAGCCGGTCGCGCACGCCTGCACTCAGCAACTGCAGGGCCTTGTCGCCAGCAGCGTGGCCCAGGCTGTCATTGAGCTTCTTGAAGTTGTCGATGTCGATCAGGCCGACCGCCAGCGGTGCGCTGGCCCCTTCGCGCTCGCGGCGCGCGCATTCGGTATTGAAGGCCTGCATCAGCCCGCGCCGGTTGGCCACCTGCGTCAAGGCGTCGGTACAGACCTCGTCGGACAGCTTTCGCAGCTCACCCTCGAGCGTGCGCACCTGGTCCTCGAGCCGGCGCGCGCGTGCGTGCTCGCTGGCCATGCGTTGCTGCGCCTGCTGAACCAGGTCCTGCACGGCCCGGCTCTCGTCGACCAGTTCGCGCACCACCGAGGCCAGGCTCTCGATCGAACCGGCAGCCTCGATGGCCTGCACATGGCGGCCCACGCTGTCGTGGAAGCGGCCGGTGTGTTCGCCGAGTTCGCCGATCTCCTCGAGCAGGCGATTGATCAGTTGCTTGAGCGCGTTGCGGGCTTCGTCGCGCTCGGAGCGCACCCGTGCGTGGCGCAGCCGCGTGTCGGCCAGGATCTCGCTGGCCGCCCGCACGCTGCGGCTGTTCACGCCGTCGGCCAGCCTGGCGTGCAGGGTCTCGGCCTGGCCCTGGGCCCAACTGTCGTCCTCGTCCAGCTCGGCCAGACCCTGGCCCAGCTCGGCACACAGCCGTCCGAGTTGCTCGACCAGGTGGTGCCGGTGCGCAAACACGCGGCTGATCTCGTCACAGGTGCCGCCCAGCTCCTGCAGGCACTCGGCGCTGGGGCCGTCGCGGGCCAGCCGGTCGGCCAGGCTGGCCAGCCGGTCAGCCAGTTCGGTGGCACGCAGCTCGCCTGCAGGCAGTGCGGCGTTGATCGTCAGTCGCAGCGGCGCGATCGCAGCGGCCCAAGACAGCGACTGGACTTCGGTCACGACCGACTCATTCGGTAGCGCAGCGACGACGTCGGCGTCGGTCTCCGCGGGTGCCACCGGCGCATCGGACTCCCAGGCCCCCACCAAGGCGCCCATGCGCTGCTGCAGGCGCTGCATGTCGCTGCGACTGCCGTCGAGTACACGTTGCAGGCTCTCTTTCTTGCGCGCGGCCGACCACTGCTTGCTGCCGCGCTGCAGCACCCGTACCAGGCGCTCGATCAGCGCCGCCCAGGCCTGCGTCTGGGCGCTGGCCGAATGTGCGCCGCGGTCCAGGGCCTGGCCGGCCAGATCCCAGCGCGCCTGCATCAGGGCCGAGACCAGTTCCTCGCGCCGGGCCGGTTCATCGGGCAGGCGTGCCACCAGGCGTTCGAGCAAGGGCCGGGCGCGCTCGGGCATCACCGGCACCAGCTGGCCGGACTCCTCGGCGTAGGCACGCGCGTAGTTCTCGGGCGTCGGTTCCTGCTGCGAGGTCGCCAGACGCCGCAACGCACCCTTGGCGATCTGCGCCGGCGAGACCGCATTCATCGTGGCAGGCGAATCAAGTCACGCATGCCCGCTAACGGGTTGCGCGACATCGGGTCCGCTGTCGTGGTCACCGGTCTGGCTGATCCAGCTGCCATTTTGCGAGCGCATGGACCGGTCCAGCCACAGTTCGAGTTCGGTCGCCGGCACCGGCCGGCTGAACAGATAGCCCTGCATCACGACCACGCCCAGCCGGTGCAGCACCTCCATCTGGCGCAGTGTTTCAACGCCCTCGGCGACGACGCGCAGGCCCAGCGAGCGCGCCAGCGCGATGATCGCCGTGACCACCGCTGAACTCTGCGGGCTGACCCCAGGTCGCGCACGAAGCTGCGGTCGATCTTCAGCTCCGAGATCGGCAAGGTGGTCAGGTAGGCCAGCGACGAATAGCCGGTACCGAAATCGTCGATCGCGATCTCGACCCCGATCTCGTTGAGCCGGTGCAGCGACGGAATCACGTTCTGCAGGTCCTTCATCAGGTTGTCTTCGGTGATCTCGAGCATGATCACCCGGTGCGGCACGCCGTGCGTGGTGACGACCTGATGGATGTGGTCGATCAGGTTTTTCCCGAACGCTTCTACGACGTGGGGATCG
>JANOJJ010000517.1:0-1544 GCA_031408155.1 Rubrivivax sp. | reverse complement strand
CTACGACCAGGCGCTGTGGGCGGCCAAGAAGCACCTGGCCGCCCAACACATCGTGTTCCAGCCCGGCGTCAATGAGGAACTGGCCGCCACCGCGGTGTGGGGCTCGCAGCAACTTGAATTCGACGCCGCCAACAAGAAGTTCGACGGCGTGTTCGGCCTGTGGTACGGCAAGGGCCCGGGCGTGGACCGCTGCTCGGACGTCTTCAAGCATGCCAACATGGCCGGCACCGCGCCGCATGGCGGGGTGATCGCGCTGGCCGGCGACGACCATGTGGCCAAGAGCAGCACCGCCGCGCACCAGAGCGACCATATCTTCAAGGCCTGCGGGCTGCCGGTGTTCTTCCCGTCGAGCGCGCAGGACATCCTGGACCTGGGCCTGCATGCCTTTGCGATGAGCCGCTTTGCCGGCGTCTGGACGAGCATGAAGACGATCCAGGAGGTGGTCGAGTCGTCGTCGTCGGTGCAGGTCGACCCGGGGGGTGCAGATCATTCTGCCCGAGGACTTCGTCATGCCGCCCGGCGGCATGCACATGCGCTGGCCCGACGGTGCACTGGACCAGGAAGCGCGCCTGTTCGACTTCAAGTGGTATGCCGCGCTGGCCTACGTGCGCGCCAACAAGCTCAACCACGACGTGATCCGCAGCAGCCACGACCGCTTCGGCCTGATCGCCAGCGGCAAGGCCTTCAACGACACCCGCCAGGCGCTGTTCGACCTCGGCCTGGACGACGACGCCTGCCACCGGCTGGGCATCCGGCTGCACAAGGTCAATGTGGTGTGGCCGCTGGAAGCGACCATCACGCGGAGCTTTGCCGAAGGGCTGCAGGAGATCCTGGTGGTGGAAGAAAAGCGCCAGGTCATCGAGTACCAGCTCAAGGAAGAGCTCTACAACTGGCGCGCCGACGTGCGCCCGCATGTGCTGGGCAAGTTCGAGGACGACGACGAAGGCAGCACCAGTGGCGGCGAGTGGAGCCGCCCCAACCCGAGCCAGAACTGGCTGCTGCGCGCCAAGGCCGACCTGTCGCCGGCGATCGTGGCGCGTGCGATCGCCAAACGCTTGAAGAAACTCGGCGTCGACGCCGACAGCGCGCGCCGGATGGACGAGCGGCTGGCGATCATCGATGGGCGCGAGCGCAGCCTGGCGCAACTGGTCTCGACCGGCGAGCGCCAGCCCTGGTTCTGCAGCGGCTGCCCGCACAACACCAGCACCCGCGTGCCCGAGGGGTCGCGCGCGGCGGCCGGCATCGGCTGCCACTTCATGGCCACCTGGATGGATCGCAGCACCGTCACCTTCAGCCAGATGGGCGGCGTAGGCGTGAGCTGGGTCGGCCAGGCACCGTTCACGACCGAGAAGCACATCTTCGCCAACCTCGGCGACGGCACCTATTTCCACAGCGGCGCGCTGGCGGTGCGGCAGGCGATCGCGGCCAAGGTCAACATCACCTACAAGATCCTGTTCAACGACGCGGTGGCGATGACCGGCGGCCAACCGGTGGACGGCACGCTGCGGGTGCCCGAGATGACACGCGAGCTCGAGGCCGAGGGG
>JANOJJ010000514.1:0-5781 GCA_031408155.1 Rubrivivax sp. | reverse complement strand
TGCTTACGCGCCAGCGCGGCCGACCGCCATCACACCAGGCCCTGCTTGCTGGCCAGTACGGCGGCCTCGGCGCGGCTGGAGACGTTGAGCTTTTTGTAGATGGACTTGATGTGGTCGTTGACCGTGAACCACTTGATGCCCATCAGGCTGGCGATCTCCTTGATCGTGAAACCCTTGCTCAGGAAGGTGAGTACCTCGGTCTCGCGTGGCGTCAGCCGTTCGTGATCGAGCGGCTTTTCGATCGCCATCGGGCGCGTGCCGGCGGCGTTGCTGGCGCGCAGGCCCGGCTCGGGTGCGGCGCTGGCATCCGCACCGCTGCCGCGGAAGTGTGTCAGCAGCCGGCGCGCGATGGCCGGTGACAGCGGCGGTTGCCCGCGCACGATCTTCTGCAGTTCTTCGACCAGCACCTCGAAGCGGTCTTCCTTCAGCAGGTAGCCGTCGGCGCCGTGCTGCAGCGCCGGGAACAAGTGGTCGTCATCGGAATACAGCGTGGTGACGATCTTGGTGGCCGGATAGTGCGACAGCTCGGCCAGCAGTTCGAGCCCGTTACCGTCGGGCAGTTCGAGGTCGACCAGGATCAGCTTGAATGGGTCGACACCGTGCATGCCCGACGCCCCGCCGGCGATCTGGATCTGCTTGCGCGCGCTTTCAAGGTCGCCGGCTTCAGTGATCTGCTGCGCGTCGCTGAAACTCTCGCGCACCACGCGGCACAGGAAGGTCCGTGCCACCGGGTTGTCTTCCATGATCAACACCTTGACGGTCATGCGGCTCTCCGGGCGAGGGGTGACCGGCATGCTAGCGCAGATGCCCCGCTGCGCGGTTCGCCAAAGGCGGGCCCGGAGCTGGCCGTCAGCAGGCGGCAGTAGCCCGCCGAAGGGTCATTCGTTGATCAGCACCACCTTGCCCTGGACCTGGCGCGACCCCATGCGCGCATAGGCCGCGGCCAGCTGGCTCATCGGCAGCTTGCAGTCGATGGCCGGCTTGACCAGGCCCTGCGCGTACCACTGCATCAGCTGCGCCATGCCTTGCACGAAGCCTTTCGGTTCGCGCCGTGTGAACTCGCCCCAGAACACGCCGACGATGTCGGCCCCCTTGAGCAGTGGCAGGTTCCAGGGCAGGGCCGGGATGCCGCCGGCGGCAAAGCCGATCACCAGGTATCGACCGCGCCAGGCGATCGATCGGAAGGCCGGTTCGGCCAGGTCGCCACCGACCGGGTCGTAGACCACATCGGGGCCTTTGCCGTTAGTCAGCGTCTTCAGCGCGTCGCGCAGGTTGGCGCTGGCGTAGTTGATGGTCGCATCGGCGCCCAGGCGGGTCAGGAATTCGCACTTGGCGTCGCTGCTGGCGGCGGCGATCACGCGCGCCCCGGCGGCCTTGGCGATCTGCACCGCGGCGCTGCCCACGCCGCCGGCGGCACCGAGCACCAGCACCGTCTCGCCGCTGCGCAGTCGCCCGCGGTCGATCAGCGCATGGTGCGAGGTGCCGTAGGTGAACGCAAACGCCGCGCCATCGTCGAGGTCGAAGTCCGGCGGCAGCGCCAGCACGCGCGCCGCCGGCATGATGGCGTGCGACCCGAAGCCGCCCGACGAGGCGACGCCCGCCACCGGGTCGCCGCGCTTGAACTGGGTCACACCGTCGCCGACCGCGTCGATGCGGCCCGAGAACTCGGAGCCCGGCACGAACGGCAGGTCGGGCTTGAACTGGTACTTGCCGACGATGGTCAGCGAATCGGGGAAGTTCAGGCTCGCGGCGTGGATCGCCACACGCACCTCGCCGGCGTTGGGTTCGGGGGTCGGCAGTTCGCGCCACTTCAGCGCATCGACGCCGTCCAGGGTTTCACACAGCCAGGCATGCATGCTCATCTCCAAGGGGGTCGGGTAGGGTTTGCGGTCGACGGCGCGGATCATAAGGAGCGCGCCGCCGACGCTCGCGTCGCCACGGTGACGTCCGGCTCAGGCACAGGGTCGGCTCCTACAATGAACGCATGCGCATCCTCATCGCCAACGACGACGGTTATCTCGCGCCCGGCATCACCGCGCTGGTCAGGGCCTGCCAGGGCCTGGGCCACATCGACGTCGTCGCGCCCGAACAAAACGCCAGCGGCACCAGCAATGCCTTGACGCTGACACGGCCGTTGTCGGTGTTCGAGGCGCGCGGCGAACAGGGACAGGTGATCCGGGTCGTCAACGGCACGCCCTCCGACTGTGTGCACGTGGCGCTGACCGGCCTGCTCGAGCAGCGGCCCGACGTCGTCTTCACCGGCATCAACAACGGCGCCAACATGGGCGACGACACGCACTATTCAGGCACCGTGGCCGCGGCGATGGAAGGTTTCCTGTTCGGCATCCCGGCGATCGCCTTCTCGCAAGTCGAAAAGGGCTGGGGTGAGCTCGAGGCCGCGGCCGCCACGGCGCGCTCGATCATCGATCAGGTGCTGGCCCTGGGCCTGCCCGACGTGCCCTTCCTGCTCAACGTGAACATCCCCAATCGCGCCGATGCGGCCAGCCGGCCGCGCCGCGTCACCCGGCTCGGCCGGCGCCACGCCAGCGAGCCGGTGATCCGCCAGCAAAGCCCGCGCGGCGACACCATCTACTGGATCGGCCCGGCCGGCGATGCGCGCGAGGCGGGCGAGGGCACCGACTTCCATGCCGCGGCGCTGGGCGAGGTGTCGATCACGCCGCTGCAGGTCGACCTGACCGACCATGCGGCGCAGCCGGCCTGGGCCGCCCGGATCGCCCGCCCGTGAGCCGACAGCCCCGCGGGGCCCGCTTCCCGCTGGGCCTGGACCATCTACCCGGCGCGCACGGCGCGCACGGCGCGGTCGGCGTGCGCCGCGCCGAGCCGATGCAGCCGCGAGAAGTTCTCCGCCCGCAGCGCCCGCTTGAACATGCCGCACGCGCTGGGTCGCGCCAGGCGACACCCAGCGGGCTGGGGCTGGACTCGGCGGCGGTGCGCGCGCGCATGGTCGAGCGCCTGCGCGCCGACGGCATCGGCTGCGAACCCGTGCTGCAGGCCATTGGCCGGGTCGAACGGCACCGTTTCGTCGACACCGCGCTGGCGACCCAGGCCTACGAAGACACCAGCCTGCCGATCGGCCATGGGCAGACGATCAGCAAGCCGTCGGTGGTGGCGCGCATGCTGGCGTTGTTGTTCGATTCGGCTGCAGCGCAGGCCGCCGGCTCGCTCGGCCGGGTGCTCGAAATCGGCACCGGCTGCGGCTACCAGACCGCATTGCTGTCGCTGTTGTCGCGCGGCGTGTTGTCGATCGAGCGCCTGCAACCCCTGCACGAGAAGGCGCGTGCGCATCTGCACGGCTGGCGCGATGGCGACGTGCGGCTGATCTACGGCGATGGCCGCCTCGGCCATGGGCCGTGGGCGCCCTACCAGCACATCGTGGCCGCCGCCGGAGGCGACGCGGTGCCGCCGGCCTGGCTGGAGCAGCTGGCCGTCGGCGGGCGGCTGGTCGCGCCGCTGCACGACGATCGGGCCGGCGGCCAGGTGCTGGTGGTGCTGGACCGCACGCCGGACGGCTGGCGCGAACAGCGGCTGGGGGCGGTTCACTTCGTCCCTCTAAAATCAGGCCGCGAATGATCAGGGCGTTCTTGCGCCGTAATCACAGGCGCGGCAACCAGGTTCCGGGCATGCCCGGGGCCCTCGATGGGGCGGGCCAGGCAATGGCAATGACGATGCACGAACCGGCATGGCAAGGGCTGTCTCTTGCGCTGCTGGTGGGGGCGCTGCTGGGGCTGTCGGCTTGTGGCAGTGGCCCCAACAAGGCGCCGGTGGAAGAACGCAAACTGGCGCCGCGGGCGGCACCCACGGCTGCACCAGCGCCAGCACCAGCGCCAACCGTGCCGGCGGCGGCAGGCGCCGATGCGCCGAAGCCGTCAGCGGCAAACGAAAACGCCGGCAAAGCGGGCTTTTACACCGTCAAGCCGGGCGACATGCTGATCCGCATTGCGCTCGACAACGGGCAGAACTGGCGCGACCTGCAGCGCTGGAACGGCATCGACAACCCCAATGTGATCGAAGTCGGCCAGGTGCTGCGCGTGACGCCGCCTGCGCCGGACAACGCGGCCGTGGCCATGTCGCGGCCGGTGCAACCGGCTGGACGGGTCGATTCCAGGCCGCTGGATGCGCGTGCGGCTGGCGCTGCAGCAGCGGCCACGCCGCCGGCGGCCGACAACTCGACGGCAGCAGCAGCCGGGGCTGCGGCGATGCCGGTCGCATCAGCGCCGGTGCCGCCTGCGGCCCGGCCAGCAGCCGTGCGCGAGGGCGACGAGAACGTCAACTGGCAGTGGCCCGCCGCGGGTCCGGTGGCGACCGGCTTCGACGACACGCGCAGCAAGGGCTTGTCCATCACCGGCAAGGCCGGCGACGCAGTGCTGGCGGCTGCCGACGGCCGGGTGGTGTATGCCGGGTCGGGCCTGCGCGGCTATGGCAACCTGGTGATCGTCAAGCACAACGCCACTTATTTGACGGCCTATGCGCACAACCAGACGCTGCTGGTCAAGGACGAACAGGTGGTGCGGCGCGGTCAGAAGATTGCCGAGATGGGTTCGAGTGACGCCGACCGCGTGCAGCTGCACTTCGAGATCCGCCGCCAGGGCGTGCCGATCGATCCGCTGCGCCTGTTGCCAGCCCGTTGACGGCGGGTCTGGCCGTCGCGCCGGCGACAACGCGCTGCCGTTCCGACGTGGGCGCTGGCTCGTAGGTACACCCCAGGCCGTGTTCTCAGGGCTTGCGCTGACTCGCAGCGGCCAGCGCGCGGGCTAGCATCCGCGGCGTCAAGAATTCAGCCAGCTCCAGGGGTCACATTGCTGTTTCTGCAGCTCGTCATCAGCGGTAGCGCGCAAGGCTGCATCTATGGGCTGATCGCACTGGGTTTCGTGCTGATCTACAAGGCCACCGAAACGGTCAGCTTTGCGCAGGGCGAACTGATGATGCTAGGCGCCTTCCTGGGCCTGGCGCTGATGACGCTGCTGGGCCTGCCGTTCTGGCTCGCGGTGCTGGCGTCGGTGGCCGCGATGGGCCTGTTCGGCGTGCTGGCCGAACGCCTGGTGATCCGGCCGATCCTTGGCCAGCCGGCCTTTTCGATCGTGATGCTGACCTTCGGCATCGGCTACGTGGCGCGTGGCCTGATCACGATGATTCCGGCCATCGGCACCGAAACCCATACGCTGCCGGTGCCCTACAAGGATCAGGTCTGGAAGCTCGGCGAGCTGGTGCTCAACGTCGAACAGATGGTGGTCATCGGCGTCACGGTGCTGCTCTGCGGCGCGCTGTTCGCACTCTTTCGCTACAGCAAGATCGGCGTCGCGATGCAAGCCAGTTCGCAGAACCAGCTCGCGGCGTACTACATGGGCATTCCGGTGCAGCGGTTGAACGGCCTGGTGTGGGGCCTGGCGGCCGGCGTGGCGGCGGTGGCCGGGCTGCTGCTGGCCCCCATCACCTTCGTTCATGCCAACATGGGCTTGATCGGGCTGAAGGCCTTTCCGGCCGCGGTGGTGGGCGGCTTCGGCAGCCTGCCGGGCGCCATCGTCGGTGGCCTGGTGGTCGGCATCGTCGAATCGCTCGCCGGTTTCTACCTGCCCGAAGGCTTTAAGGACATTGCCGCCTACGTCGTCGTGTTGGTGATGTTGATGGTCAAGCCGAATGGCCTGTTCGGCGAGACGATGCGCAAGAAGGTCTGAGAGGGTGTAGACGTAATGAACGTGCCCGCGTGGGGCCCCAGAACAGGCCCAATCAAGGAGCAAAGCGCAGCCGGGTTGGTGGACCCGG
>JANOJJ010000395.1:0-1672 GCA_031408155.1 Rubrivivax sp. | reverse complement strand
TCAGCGCTTCTCGACCAACACCTTTCCCGAATGGCCGCTGGCGCACCCGTACCGCATGGTGGCGCACAACGGCGAGATCAACACCGTCAAAGGCAACTTCAACTGGATGCGGGCCCGCGAAGGCGTGATGAAGTCGCCGGTGCTGGGCGACGACCTGAAGAAGCTCTACCCGATCAGCTTCGAAGGCCAGAGCGACACCGCCACCTTCGACAACGCGCTCGAGCTGCTGGTGATGGCCGGCTACCCGCTGGCGCATGCTGCGATGATGATGATTCCGGAAGCGTGGGAGCAGCACGAGCTGATGGACGAGCGCCGGCGCGCCTTCTACGAGTACCACGCCGCGATGCTCGAGCCCTGGGATGGCCCGGCCGCCATGGTCTTCACCGACGGCAAGCAGATCGGCGCCACGCTCGACCGCAACGGCCTGCGCCCAGCGCGCTACGTCGTCACCGACGACCACATCGTCGTCTTGGCCTCCGAAAGCGGTGTGCTGCCGATCCCCGAGAACCGCATCGTCAAGAAGTGGCGCCTGCAGCCGGGCAAGATGTTCCTGATCGACCTCGAGCAGGGCCGCATCATCGACGACGAGGAGCTGAAGAACCAGTTCGCGTCGGCCAAGCCCTACCGGCAGTGGATCGAGAACGTACGCATCCGGCTGGACTCGATCAAGGCCCCGGGACAGGAGGCGCCGGCTTGCGCAGAAGCGCTGCTCGACCGCCAGCAGGCCTTCGGCTACACGCAGGAGGACATCAAGTTCCAGCTCGCGCCGATGGCCAGCGCGGGTGAAGAGGCGATCGGCTCGATGGGCAACGACAGCCCGCTGGCCGTGCTGTCGGACAAGGACAAGCCGCTCTTCAACTACTTCAAGCAGCTCTTCGCGCAGGTGACCAACCCGCCGATCGACCCGATCCGCGAGGCGATCGTGATGTCGCTCAACAGCTTCATCGGCCCCAAGCCCAACCTGCTCGACATCAACGCCGTCAACCCGCAGATGCGGCTCGAGGTCGAGCAACCGATCCTCGACTTCCACGACATGGCGCGCCTGCGCACGATCGAGCAGCACACGCACGGCAAGTTCAGGGGTTACACCATCGACATCACCTACCCGTTGCAGTGGGGGCGCCAAGGTGTCGAAGCCAAGCTCGCATCGTTGTGCGCCGAGGCGGTGGACGCGATCCGGAGCGGGCACAACATCCTGATCCTGTCCGACCGCCGGATGGACCGCGGCAATGTCGCGATCCCCGCCCTGCTGGCGCTGTCGGCCATCCACCACCATCTGGTGCGTGAAGGCTTGCGCACCACCGCCGGCCTGGTGGTCGAGACCGGCAGCGCGCGCGAGGTGCACCATTTCGCCGCTCTGGCCGGCTTCGGCGCGGAAGCCGTGCATCCTTACCTGGCGCTTGAAACGCTGGCCGACATTTACCCGCACCGGTCGGCCGAGTTGGGCGCCGACAAGGCGATTTACAACTATGTCAAGGCGGTGGGCAAGGGCTTGTCCAAGGTGATGTCCAAGATGGGTGTCTCGACTTATATGAGTTACTGCGGGGCGCAGTTGTTCGAGGCGATTGGCATCAACAGCGAGACCACTGACAAGTATTTCACCGGCACACCCAGCCGGGTCGAAGGTATCGGCGTTTTCGAGATCGCACAGGAGGCGATCCGGATGCACAAG
>JANOJJ010000382.1:0-4690 GCA_031408155.1 Rubrivivax sp. | reverse complement strand
CTTGTGCCAGCCTCTCAACGTTATCCGGGTCATGTATCAACTCATCAATATAGTCCCCGAAAGACGAATAGTAGGTTGAGCGCCGGGTCGTCCAGGTAGTCGGGGTCACGCCGGATCTCGCCCATGATCTGGTCGCCGAGGCGGCGTTCGGTGCCGACGTTGAAGTCTTCGGCCGCGCTTTCCCCCAGCGCCGGCAGGCGCAGCGGCGGCGAGTCGGGCCCATTCGACTGCGCCAGCGGCGCCTGCAGCGGCAGGCCAAGCGCAGCCACGCACATCAAGGCCCGCGCGAAAAACCGGGCCCGGCGGTGCGCGGGGTGCGGGTAGCGCGGGCGGTGCGGGTGGTCTGCGGGGCTGCTGCGGGTCAAGTCGGCTCCAGGGTCGGGTACCGACCCGCCGCTATCATGACACCGAGACTTTGCTCACGTGTTGCTGCCCCATGACGTCCCCACTCACCCATTTCGACGCCCAGGGCCAGGCCCACATGGTCGACGTCTCGGCCAAGGCCGAGACGCACCGCGTGGCCCGCGCCAGCGGGGTCATCCGGATGAAGCCGGAGACCTTCGCGCTGGTCGCATCGGGGCAGGCGAAGAAGGGCGACGTGATCGCGGTGGCGCGCATCGCAGCGATCCAGGGCGCCAAGCGCACCGCCGACCTGGTGCCGCTGTGCCACCCGCTGCCGATCACGCGCGTGGTGGTGGACTTCGAGCTCGACCAAGCCAACAGCCTGGTGCGCTGCAGCGCACAAGTCGAGACCTTCGGCCGCACCGGGGTGGAGATGGAAGCGCTGATGGCGGTGCAGGTCGGCCTGCTCACCGTCTACGACATGTGCAAGGCCGCCGACCGCGGCATGGTGATGGGCGAGATCCGAGTGCTGAGCAAGCGCGGCGGCAAGTCGGGCGAGTGGGTGGCGTAGGCCGGAACCCGGATGACAACGGGCAGTCGGTGTCGTTGATGTAGAAGGCGTTTTCGTCTACGCCGGCGTTGCTCATGCAGACCATCGAGACGCCGCGACCTGCGGCCTCAGGGCCGCCGAGCGAAGTCGCGCCATGAATGGACCTTTGACGGCGGCGCACACTGGAACGGCAGCGACTGGCTCGCCTTGGGCGGCTCTTCGCAGGCGTCGAACCAGTCCTTCGACAGCGGATTCCTGAATTCGCGCAGCCGCGCCGCGATGTGGCGCGCGCGGTCGATGTCGCCGCGCCGGGCCAGGTCTTCGGCCCAGGCCATCAACAGCCGGGTGTCAAGCAGGTAATGCGTGGCGCCATCGAAGGCGTGTTCGCGCAGGCGCTGGTCGACCTCGGTGGTGGCCGCCGCGTAGTCGGCATGGTGGGCAAAGAACAGGCTGCGCTGGCCGCGTTCGATGCGCTGCCCGAGCGGCGGTGCGCCCTCGTCGGCGCTGAAGATCGCGGTCACACGCGTGTAGTCCCAGACCGAGAAGGCGGCCAGCAGCGTCAGCAGCAGCGCAGCCGGGCCCAGCAGCGGCAGGCCGCGTCGGGCGCTGGCAGCGGGCATCGGTTCGCCCAGCCCGTAGCCGAAGGCCCAGGCCGCCGGCAGCAAGAAGTAGGCGTACCACAGGGGGTACTCGAGCAGGCTGTGCAGGCCGATCATCAGCACGAACATCAGTGCCGCGCGGCCGCTCAGGCTGTCGTCACCGTCGGCGTGCCAGGCGCGCACGGCCACCCGGGCCAGGCCCCACAGCAGCAGCAGCAGGATCAGCGCGGCCAACGGCAGGCCCAGTTCCACCGCCAGTTGCAGCGGCAGGTTGTGCGTGTGGTCGAAGAACGCGGTCGGCCGGCCGGGGAACGGCGTCAGCGTCCAGGCCAGGTTGAACTCGCCGAAGCCGACGCCGGCCCAGGGCTGGGCCTTGATCAGCGCCAGCGTGTTGGCCCAGACGCCGAAGCGCGAGCCGGAGACATCGGTCTCGGCCAGCCGCGCGGCGCCGCCGAAGGTGTGCTGGCTGTATTCGGCCCAGCGCGCCAGCCCGGCCCACGACACGGCATACAGCGCCGGCGCTGCGATCAGCAGGGCGCGCGTGGGCCGCGACAGGCGGCGGTCGACCAAGCCCCACAGGGCCAGGATGCCGACGCTGACAAGACCGGTGCGCGACGCCGTGAGCACCACGCCAAAGACCATCGCGGCAAAGCACGCCTGCCCCAGGCCGCGTGCGATGCGGCGCAACTCCAGCAGCGCCACCGCAGCGATGGCCGCCCACAGCAGCACGCTGCTCAGGTGGTTGGGCTGGCGCAGGTTGCCCACCGCTCGGCCGACGATGCTGCTGGCCGCGATCCAGTCGCCATCGGGCCAGTCGGGAAGCACGACCTGCAGCAGCCCGATCGCCAGGTTGAGCAGCCCGGCGATCAGCCAGCCCCAGCTGAACAGCGCGAACAACGTCGCCGCATCGCTGCTGCCGCGCGCGGCCGAACCGCTATCGACCAGCAGCGCGGTCGCGCCCAGCATGCCGAGCGCGGACAGACACAGGGCTGCGGGCAGCTGGCCCGCGATGCCCGACCACGCCGCGCCGGCTGCGATCAGCCCCAGCGCGAGCTGCAAAGGCAGCGCCGCACGGCTGGCCGCGAAGCCCGGCAACGTGCGCTGGCCGGCGGCCAGCAAGAGCACAAAGCCACCCCACAGCCCGAACGCCAGCGCCTGGTTGAGGAAGGTCGGCGATGGCGACACGTTGTAGGCCAGCAGCGATGGCGCAGCCGCGGCCAGCAAGGCGGCCAACAGGATCACCGGCAGGCGCAGGGGGTCTGGCGTGGCAGGCGCGGTCATCGGGCGCGGGATGCTATCAGGCGCCAAGCGTGCGGCCGGTCGCCCCGGGCTGCCCTGGATGGCCGCGCCGACGCGCCGGCGCTATGCTGAGCGCAACAACCAAGTTTGCAGGAGTCTCGATGCGCCGACGCCACGCCCTTGCCGCCCTCGGACTCAGTGCCGCCACCCTGCCGGCGCGCGCACAGGGCACGCGGATCGTCTTCGGCTACACCGCGGTGACCGACTTCGCGTCGGTCTTCGTGGCCAGGGAAGAGGGTTATTTCAGCAAGCGCGGGCTCGATGTCGAACCCAAGTTCGTGCCCATCAACTCGACCATCCCGGCGGCCGTACAGTCCGACTCGCTGCAGATCGGCGGGCCCACGCCATCGGTCTTTCTGCAGTCGGTGGACGGCGGGCTCGACCACGTGGTGGTGGCCGGCGGCGGCATGACGTCCAAGACCATCACCGGCTTCGGCCTGGTGGCGCGTGCCGGCAGCGGCATCCGCAACCCGGCCGACTGCGTGGGCAAGAAGATCGGCGTGCCGGGACTGGGCGCGTTCCTGCACGTGAGCTTTCGGGCCTGGCTCAAGCAGTCGGGCGTCGATTACGGCAAGGTGCAGTTCATCGAGGCCTCGTTCCCGCAGCATGGCGACTTGCTGCGCGGCGGCTCTCTCGACGCGGTGGTGACGGCCGACCCCTTCATGAGCCGCATCACCGACAGCGGCGCGGGCTATGTCGCGTCGTACTACTCGACCTTCCTGCCCGAGGGCCAGCCGACCATCGTCTACGCCGCGCGGCGCGACTGGGTGGCCAACAATGCCGCCGCCGCCAAGGCCTTCCGCGAGGCGATTCAAGAGGCCGCGGCCTTCATCGTCAAGCCGGCCAACGACGCCAAGGTGCGCGCGGCGATCGGCAAGTACATCAAGCTGCCGCCCGAGGTGCTGGCCAGGATGCAGATCTCGCCGCCGGCACCGGTCATCAACGACAAGCAGCTGGCCTACTGGGTCGGCTTGATGAAGGATCAGGGCATGCTCAAGGGCAACCCGGCGGTGGCCACGTTGATCGCCAAGTAGACCGCGCCGGAGACCGCCATGCCCCGCACCTTCGTCGACCTGTCGATCTTTCTCGAGAACGACGTGCTGTCCGACCCGCCGCCGTTCGCGCCCAGGATCCAGTACTTCACGCACGACAACACCTTCGAGCAGATTGCGCCCTTCTTCCCCGGTCTGCAGAAGAAAGACCTGCCCGACGGCGAAGGCTGGGCGGTGGAGACGGTGCAACTGTCGACCCACAACGGCACCCACCTCGACGCGCCCTACCACTTCCATTCGACGATGGACCAGGCCCTGGGACAGAAGAAACCGGCCATCGCGATCCACGAGGTGCCGCTGGAATGGTGCTTCCAGCCCGGCGTGAAGCTCGATTTCCGCCACTGCGTCGATGGCTATGTGGTCACGGCAGCCGATGTCGAGGCCGAGTTGAAGCGCATCGGCCACGCGTTGCAGCCGCTCGAGATCGTGGTCGTCAACACGCGGGCCGGCTCGCGCTACGGCCATGCCGACTACGTCGCTTCGGGCTGCGGCATGGGCTACGAAGCAACGATGTATCTGCTCGAACGCGGCGTGCGCCTGACCGGCACCGATGCCTGGAGCTGGGATGCCCCCTTCGTGCACACGGCGCAGAAATACGGCCAGACGCACGATGCCAGCCTGATCTGGGAGGGTCACAAGGCCGGGCGCGACATTGGCTACTGCCACCTCGAGAAACTGCACAACCTCGAAGCCGTGCCGGGGAACGGCTTTTTCATCAGTTGCTTCCCTCACAAGATCCGCGGCGCCTCGGCCGGCTGGACCCGCGCCGTGGCGATCTTCGACGACGCCCTGATGGCCGGCGCATGAAACTCGATCAAACCTACGACATCGGCGGCACCGCCGATCAA
>JANOJJ010000366.1:0-9564 GCA_031408155.1 Rubrivivax sp. | reverse complement strand
ATGTCCTTGTCTTCGAGAACACGCATGCGGCGCCAAAAGCACTTCTGCTTGTTCGTAATGTCGAGCGTTCGCTGGAGTTCTTCCTTGATCTGAAGATTGGGCGCCAGAATGAGAACGCGCCCCTTCGCGATACCAAATGGCAAGATCGCCGCGACGCCAGACTTGCCGCAGCCGACCGGCAACTGAATGATCGCTTTCGTTCCACCCCGCCCGAAGAACTCAAGCGCCCTGGCATATGCGTCGCGTTGAGGGTCCCGAAGGTCGGAGTTGCCTTCAATGTTTGCGGGAGCATCGAGGAAGAAGTCGGCGAAGGCGTTCTTACCCTTCATCCACGCATCTAGCGCCGCGCGGTCGTACATCCACTTTTTCCCCAACCGACTCGCCGGCAATTCACCCTCTTGGCTCATCGCGTATAGCTTGGTCTTCCCGATGCCAAGGTATACAGCCGCTTCGTCCGTTGTCAGCCATTGATCCATGACTGAATGATATCAAACGATAACAAACGGTGTCAAATGGCCTGACGCTACGGAAGGTCAGACAACTCCTCCAGCCCCCTCAGGAGTCGCCCCGTTCCGTCGCGTGCGAGCCGAGATACGCGTGGAGATCTGCTCGCGGCCTCGCCCTTGCTGACCACGCGTCGGGCGAGCCTTTTCGAAGGGCACCAGGTCCGGCTGCACGAACTCGTCGATGCGCTGCTGGCGATGGCGGCCGGTCAGCGCCGACTTGAAGCGCCATACCAGATCGCTGCAAGGCCAGCAGCCGTCAGCCGCTGCGAGACAGCAGGCACACGAAGGCGACAAAACGGGCCCGGCGGCGGCGCGCCTGCAGACCAGCGGTCGACCCGGCGGGTCAGCCGCCGACTTCGATCAGCCGGCTTTCGAGGTAGCGCCGCTCGGCCACGTTGCGCACCAGCGCCAGGGCAACGCGGTAGGACTCGCGAGCCTCGGCGTGCTGCCCCAGGCGGCGCTGCAGGTCGGCCCGCGCTGCATGGAGCAGGTGGTAGCCGCGCAGCTCGTCACGAGCTTCGAGTCGAGAGATCCAGGCCAGGCCGTGCTCCGGGCCTCTGGCCATGGCCAGCGCGACGGCGGCGTTGAGCTCGACCACGGCGCTCGGCGAGTGCATCATCAGGCCGCCGTACAGCGCCGCTATCTGCGTCCAGTCGGTGTCCTGCGCACGCCCGGCGCGCGCGTGCAGTGCCGCAATGGCGGCCTGGATCTGGTAAGGCCCGGGCTGGCGCAAGGACAGCGCGCTGTCGAGCAGGGCCAGGCCTTGCTCGATGGTCAGGCGGTTCCAGCGCGCGCGGTCCTGCTCTTCCAGTGGCACCAGCAAGCCCTCTTCGGTCATGCGACCGCAGCGGCGTGCGTCGTGCAGCAGCATCAGCGCCGTCAGCCCCAGCACCTCGGGCTCCGCCGGCATCAATTCGACCAGCAGGCGGCCGAGCCGGATCGCCTCGGCGCACAGGTCAAGGCGCACCAGCGCAGGCGACTCGGTCGCGGCGTAGCCTTCGTTGAAGAGCAGGTAGACCACGCCCAGAACCGTCTGCAGCCGCTGGTGCAGGTGCTCGCGCGCCGGCACCTCGTACGGGATGCGCGCGTCGAGGATCTTCTTCTTGACCCGCACCAGCCGCTGTGCCGTCGTGGCCTCGGGTTCGACGAAGGCACGCGCGATCTCGACGGTGGACAAGCCGCACAGCGTGCGCAGCGCCAGCGCCATCTGCGCCGGGGCCGAGATCGCCGGGTGGCAGCAGGTGAAGACCAGACGCAGCCGATCGTCCTCCACGCCCGAGACGTCGGCCGGATGCGGCTCGCGCTCGTCGGCCTCGGTCATCGCGACGTCCGGCGGCTCGGCTTCGTACTGTGGCCCGGTGCCGCGCCGGCGAATCAGGTCCAGCGCGCGTCGCTGCGCGACCGTGGTCAGCCAGGCCGCCGGCTGGTCCGGCAGGCCTTGGCGCGGCCAGACCTCCACCGCCTTCGCAAAGGCGTCCTGCAGCGCGTCTTCGGCCAGGTCGAAATCGCCGAAACGGCGGATCAGGCCCGCCAGCACGCGCGGGCCTTCGTTGCGGCAGACGTTGTCGATGACCGACGTCAGCATCACGCGGCAGCAGACCGGGCGTCGAGGGCCACTGCGCTCAGCCGCCGGCCAGCACCAACACGGCGCTGGGCACCGGCTCGGCAATGTTGGCATCGGCCCGGATCGCCTGCGCCAGTCCGGGCCTGCCGCCATCGCCGGCGGTGACGGCCAGTTTCATGCGCTGGACGATCACGCGCACCGTCAGCACGGCCGCCACCACGATCGCAACCACGGCCGCCAGCAGGCCGAGCAGGGCGGCGTAGAGCGCGCTGGTGGCGGGGATGGTCGGAGTCATGCTCGGGCCCCGGGCGCGAGGCCCTGCTCACGATGCGTCCGACGTGACGCCGAGCGGACGCACCTCGATCGAGCCGCCTTGAGCCGCCGGACAGCGCGCCGCCCACGACACCGCCGCGTCCAGATGGAGCACGTCGATCAGGTAGTAGCCGCCGAGCTGTTCCTTGGTCTCGGCGAACGGGCCGTCGGTCGTCACGACCTTGCCGTCGCGCACACGTACCGTGGTCGCGCTGTGGGTGGCCTTGAGTTCGGCCCCGCCTCGCAGCACGCCGGCCTCGCGCATCGAACGGCCGTACTCGGTGAAGGCGGCGTACATCTGCTTCTGCGCTTCGGGGTTGCTGGCCATCATCGCGAAGTTCTTCTCGTCGCCGTAGATCAGGATCATGTATTGCATGTTTGCTCCTTGAGGTGAGGATGCCACGGGATCCGCTGGCATCGCAATGACGCAGCGCGGGGTCGGAATCGACATCAGGGGCAGACAAATTTCAGGAGCCCTTTGCCCTGCACCTGTACTCGAGTGTTGTCGTGACCCGGCCGCGCCTGAGCAACCGGCCAGGCACGGTCGCACGCCGCAGGCAAGTTGACACCGATCGGTTTGGGGAGCCAGCTCGCCCGACCGCCGCGGCGCCTGCCGACGGCCCGGCTTTGTCAGTGGCTGGTCGCAGCGGCCCGCGGCCGGTACGTCAACCAGCACGCCAACCAGACCATCGACCCGAGCCGCGGATTGTTGCTCACCAATGCCGCGGCAGCGGCTTGCGCAGCTCGATCGCGTCGCGGCCGACGCTGATGTAGCCGCCTTCGACCAATTCCTTGAAGATGCGGTTGATCATGCTGCGCGAGGCGCCCACCAGGTCGGCCACCGCCTGCTGACTGAGCCGGCCCGGCACGATGCGTCGGTCGTCGACCTCCTGCGCGCGCTCGTTGAACAGGCCCACCACCCGCTCGTACACATCCATCGACACCAGCCCTTGCACCCGGCGGCTGAGCGCGCGCACGCGCTGGATCAGGTTCTGGATGACGTGGAAGGCGAGGTCGGGCCGGGCCGCCAGCAACTGCTCGAACTCATCGCGCGTGATCATGCACAGCCGGCTGCGCACCATGGTCTGCACCGACGCACTGCGGGTCTTGCCCGCCAGCATCGACTCGCCGAAGTACGCGCCGGGTTCGAGCATGTTCAGCGGCACCTCGCGGCCACTCTCGTCGGACATGTAGACCCGCAACTTGCCCTCGAGCACCAGGTACATCGACAGCGCAGGCTCGCCCTCGGTGACGACGATGCTGCCCTTGGGCAGCACGCGCACCTGACCGTGCTGGACCAGCGCTTCAAGCAGCTCGGTCGGCAGCCGGTCATTGACGTTAGTGTCGGCGTCGGGGGTCACGGTTTCGGCCACGGAAGGTCTTCTGGGTTGCGCTGGCGCCATGGATGCGGTTGTAGCGGTGATGGCGCGATCTGTCATCCCCACTTGCGGCCTTGATCTTCAGGCCGCCGCTGGCCGGCTTCGAGGCGTCCAGCGGTCCTTCAGGCCCTGGATCCTGCGCAACGACTGCTGTGCTTCGAGCAAGCCCGCCGCGGCGTCGCACGTACGCGCGTTGGCCAAACAACTCCGTTCAGGGTCAGCTTCCCTCTCAAAGCCAGCCATCGTTGCCGGGTGATGTGGAAGGTGCTGCCCGCGACGCTGCTCGAGCGATGATCGGCCTCGACACCAACGTTCTGGCGCGGTACTGCATCAGCAACGCCTGGCAGCTCGCCGCCTGATCGAGTCGGGTCAACCGCTGATGCTGAGCAAGTCGGCGATCCTTGAACTCGAGTGGGTGATGCGGGGCTACTACCGCTTTGCTCGAGCCGAGCTGGCATCCGTCATGTGGCACCGGACATGGCGCGGTCGCGAGCGCACGCATCGCCGAGCATGTCGCCGGCCATGGGCGTCCGCTCGCTGGGTGCGGCAATCCGGCTAGCGAGCGTCAGTGACGCAGCCGTGGACGGTCCCGTCCAGCACTGCGCTGGCGCTGCGCGGCCGGTCGGATGGCCCGCGGTTCACTATTGAACAAACGCCGGTTCGCTGCACGACAGCCCCGGTGTTGCCGCTGCGCCTATCGGCAAAGGCTCGTGATTCTTAACCTTCTTTCCATGCCAAGTCCTTGATTCAAGGGCGTTCGGCAAGGTCAGCAGGAGCCGTCACATGGGCACCATCCACCACACCGACGAAGAGTTCCAACAGGCCCACCAGCTGATGGTGCGCGCGCTGTGCCGCATCAGCGTGACGGTGTTGCTGCTGCTGGTGCTGTTGCTCACCGGATGTGCCAGCCTGCCGTCGCCGACGCAGCGCCAGGCCTCGATGGCCCTGGACGGCGCGTCCACCCCGCTGGCCCAGGTCGTGGCCGCGTCGACCCCGGTTGCGCAACGGACCCGGTCGGGCCTGCGCCTGCTGGCCGACGGCGACCACGCGCTGGATGCACGCATCGCACTGATCGGCAGCGCCACCCGGTCGCTGGACATCCAGTACTACCAAATCGCCAGCGACGCCGTCGGCTTGCGCCTGGTGCGCGAGTTGCGTGACGCCGCCGCCCGCGGCGTGCGCGTTCGCCTGCTGGTCGATGACTTGTACGCCGCCGGCCAGGACCCGCTGTGGGCCGCGCTGGCTGCCCTGCCGCAGGTGCAAGTTCGCATGTTCAACCCGCTGCCGGTGCGCAACGGCGGGCTGGTCAGCCGGTTCGCGCTGTCGTTGCACCAGTTCGAGCGCATCAACCGCCGCATGCACAACAAGCTGTTCATCGCCGACAGCGTGGCGGCCGTGGCCGGTGGCCGCAACATCGGCGACGAATACTTCATGCGCGGCGAGCAGGCCAACTTCATCGACATGGACGTGCTGGCCACCGGCACGGTGGTGGCGCAGCTGGCCACGGTGTTCGATGCGTACTGGAACAGCGACGCCGCCTGGCCGATCGAGCAGCTGGCCGCCGGTGGCGAAGGCAAGCTCGACGAGTTGCTGCAAGCCGCCGCACCGACACTGGTGGTTTCGGCGCTGGACCGCTTCGGCCGCAGCGCGGTATCGCAGCAACTGGCGGCCGGCCAGCTGGGCCTGAGCTTCGCCGCGGTGCGGGTGGCAGCCGATGATCCGGCCAAGGCCGACGGCCGGGCCGATGCCGCCACGACCACCCGGGCGCAGGTCACCTTGGCCATGGCCGCTGCCCAGGACGAGTTGCTGATCGTCTCGCCCTACTTCATACCCGGTCGCGGTGGCATGGCGATGCTGCGCGACGCCGCCGGCCGCCAGGTGCGCACCACCGTGATGACCAACTCGCTCGGCGCCACCGACGAGCCGGTGGTGCACGCCGGTTACGCCGGCTACCGCCACGCCATGCTCAAGATGGGCGTCAAGCTGCACGAGCTGGGCGCCATGCTGAGCCGCAAGTCGAGCCTGTTTGCCAAGATCGGCTCGTCTACCGGCCGGCTGCATGCCAAGGTGGCGGTGATCGACCGCCGGCACCTGGTGATCGGCTCGATGAACATGGACGGCCGCTCGGAGCGCCACAACACCGAGATCGCGCTGCTGATCGACAGCGCCGAGCTGGCCGGCGACGTGGCTGACCTGTTCCACGACGACGCCCACGCCAGCAGCTACCGGCTGCGCCTGAGCGCCGACGAGCAGCGCATCGAGTGGCTGGCCCTGGACGCGGGTGCGCAGCGGCTGTTCACCGCCGAGCCCGGCGCCAGCCTGGCCAGCGGCCTGAAGCAGGCGCTGCTGGTTGCGGTGATCGATGAGGACCTGCTGTGATGTCCCTGGCCGCCCCTGTCGACCGTGCCCCATGCGGTGGCCGTGCGGCACGATGTGCGGTAGGGCCAGCACCTTGCTGCGCCACCCGGGCGATGGCGTTGCCACTCGCCGGCCCGGCCCGGCCAGCGCCGGCGCTGTCGCGGTCTGGCGCCACAGGCTGAGAGCCATCGATCGTTGCCGGCGGCGATAGGTCGAATTTCGACGCCTGGATCCCGCCGTTCGTCCTACAGCGCATCGTGCCATGCGCCGATAGCGGTCGGCGAGCACTGCGGTGACGATGGCAGCATCCTGAGACCCATGCCCCGGAGGCACGCCATGAATCCCCTGCGATACGACAGCGCCCGCACTGAAGCAAACATCGCCGCGCTGCGCAGCGACACCTTCCGACCGCGCCGCCGGCACTGGCCGGGGGTGCTGGCCGCGGTCGTGATCGGCGCCGGGGTCGCGGCCGCCGCAGTGTCGAGCTACTACGACAGCCGCACGATCGGCCAGCGCATCGATGCCTCCATCGGCGCAGCGCAAACCAGCGCTCGAACGCAGATCGATGGCATCAAGGCCGAGGCCTCGTCGGTGGCCGGCCGGGGTGCCGAGGCCACCGAGCGCATCAGCCACAGCCTGGCCGATGCCGGCATCACCGCCGCCGTCAAGTCCGCGCTGGCGGCCGACCCCTCGTTGAGTGCCTGGACGATCGAGGTCGATACGAAGGACGGGGTGGTGATGCTCAGCGGGCCGGCTCCCGACGAGAAGGCGCGTGAGCACGCCGCGGTGCTCGCGGCCGCGCCAAATGGCGTGCGCAGCGTCGACAACCGGCTGGTGGTGGCACCGCCGGCGGCCATCCGCAGCTGATCCTGCGGACCCGAGCGGGCACAGGGCCAGCCAGGCAGGTCGAAATCGATCCATCGCCTGGCCGTCGCGAAGCTTGTGCCCGCACCTTGAGTGACCGGCTGGCGTCTCCGTTCGGCAGCCGCTGCAGCCGCGCCGGTCAGAACAGCTCTTCGACCGTGAACCTGCGGTAGTGCACCGCCGCCGATGCGCCGTTCAGGCGCGCCAGATGCCCGATGCGCTGAACCCGCTCGTCATCGTCCCCCTTCACGAGCAACCAGCTATGGCCGCTGCGGGCCAGCTCGAGATAGCGGCGCATCAACGTCAGTTCGTAGCCGAAACCGGCCATGCCACTGGCATTGTCGACCATCGCTTCGAGTTCCTGCGCGCTGTCGCGAGGAGTGAACTCGGCCACCGTTTCAGCGGTCCAGCCATCTTCGAGCAAGGCGGTCCGCAGGATGTCCTGTTGCGGCCGGGTCGGCAATGCGACCAGCACGTGGCCGACGGGCTTGAGGGTGCCGAACGAGGTTGGCAACTGCTCGATGTGGTTGGCGGTGTTCATGTTCTGTCCTTCCAACCCGACGGTGCCGGGCAATGCCACGGCGGCCGGTCGGCCGCCCCGGACCATGGTCGACTGTTTGTTGCCCGCTGGCTCTAGGTCAGCAACGCGTCTGCCTGTGGGCGATGTCCGACAACGCCGAGTAGCCCGGGCTGCCGGCTGCCGCGCCGGCGCGCAGGGTACGGGCAGGCCCGGACCGACTGCAGGACACCGACCAGGGTTATCCGCAAGTCCTCGGGTGGCGAACAAACCAGCTCAGGCGGTCAGCCGCGCGGCCAGCGTATCGACCACCCCGGACCAATCGGCATCGGCCAGGATCTGCTCACGCAGAAACTGCGCCTGGGCCGGTGACCAGAAGGGCGCGTCACACAAGGCCACGCCAGCGGGCAGCCGGCCGTGGATCGCGATGAAGCGTTCGACATCGGCAGGCTCGTCGGCCAGGCCAAGCTGGCGGAACAGGTCGCACAGTCGGTGGAATTCGGTGTCCATGGGTCACTCCGGGTTGGACTGGCAACCGGCACCGGCGGCACCGGCCAGGATCCGTCAGCCAGCTTATATGAGCTTCCGGTAGGCGGGTCGCAGCGCGGGACATTGGCGCGCGGCACACTCGGCATTCGAGCCGATTCGATTCAGCCGAGTGGCCGCTGCTGCGTCGACCGTCGGCAGCGTGAACTGCGCGGCACCGGCCCAGTTGATCGGCGACTCGAGCTGCGCGGTGCCGCTTGATGGGCGACGCGAGCCCTGCAACACTGCGTCCGTGCCGACCACGCCTGGGGCGCCACGGTGACGGGCCGGTGTCGTCGTCGCCTCTGCTGCGGCTTGATCGCGCGCTTGTTCAAGGCCTGCGCCGCGCAGGCACGCCGATCGTGGAGCCAAGCTGCGCGCGACAGGTTAGGCGTCAGCGCAAGGGTTTGACCGCTGCCGCCACCACCGCAGGCATTGGTAGCTCGTACTTGCTATCACGTTGATACGCGGAAATTGTGTGTCGCACGGCCTCACGGATGGCTTCTCTCGCCTCCGAACTCTGCGCTCGCAGCGTGGCAGCCGCGCGTACGGTTCCCGTGGCCAGCATCGCGAACAATTCGTCCGGATCGGAAGACCGCCAGACCTGCGGAACTGTTCGGAAGGTTGGTGAATCGAAGCCCGCGTGGCGTAGGGCCTTGATACTTTGCTCCGGGCTACTGAAGAGGAAGAAGTTCGGTCCGGCCGGAAGGCCGACATCCATTGAGCCATGTTCACGGATGGCGTCGTAGAGCGCGCCAAGCCCAATGACTCGCTCCGGCTGGTCCCAGACCGAGAATGCGACTCGCCCACCAGGCTTCAGGACGCGGAAGGCCTCGCGAAGGGCGAGGTCAGGATTGGGAAGGTGGCAGAGCCCGAAGGCGTTGACAACGGCTTCAAACGATTCGGGATCAAAGGGCAGGGCTTCTGCGTTCGCTTGCTCAAAGCGGATGCTCGGGTACCGGACTCGCGCCAAGCGCACCTGCGTTGTCGAGAAGTCGATGCCAAGACAAACCGCCCCTCGTTGCGCAGCGGCAGCGGCGACATAACCCGCACCAGCGGCTACATCGAGGACCTTGTGCCCGCGTTTGACTCCGGCGTCGTCGAGCAGCGCCTCGACAGACTGGGTTGTCACAAGCGACAGGTGCCTGTCGTACTCAGCCGCGGTCGCCTCGTCTTCCCAGCCAGCGAGCTCGAAGTCGCCGAAGGAGTCGTCTGAAGCCATGGCTGTCTCCCGGGGTGTTCGAGCAGTGGACCACAGATCCTTCGCCCCTGACGCCTAACGTGGAGTTGAGCGGCAGACGACGGCAAGGGCCGCGAGGCGCCCGATGGCTTTGGCGCTTCGCGGGCCTGCCGTTGGAGGTCCTCTCGACTGAAGCGTTAGGCCGCAGTGGTGCTTGATCGACGGCGAGCATGGAACCTCTTGAGTTTGGTGGTGTTTCAGTGCTTGGCTGGCTGATGCTGCCGAACGAGCGGGCATGAGGTTCGCCTGCATGGCCGCCCGAGGGCGGCCATGCAGGCGAAGGCGATCTCATGGAAGTG
>JANOJJ010000504.1:0-5048 GCA_031408155.1 Rubrivivax sp. | reverse complement strand
ACTCGCGCATGCTGTCCGACCCGATCCGGCTGCTCGACGGCGTGCCGATCGTCAACGGCGGGCTGGCCTATGTGGTGAGCTCGGCCGAGACCGCGCGCACGCTGACCGATCGCCCGGTCTACCTGCGCGGCTTCGGCGAGGCCAAAAACTACTACCACGGCTCGGGCAGGCCATCCTGCCGGCGATCCAGCCCACGTCGACCAGGTACAAGTGGGACGACGCCACCTTCATCGGCATGCTCGAGCTCAACCCGTACGGGTGCATGGTCAACGCCAAGTCGCCATATCGCAGCTTCGATGACCTGGTGCAGGCCATCCGCAGCAAAGGCAAGACGCTGAACTTCGGCACCGCAGGCATCCTCACCACCAACGACATGGGTCCGCGCCAGCTGTTTCGCCTGCTCAAGGTCAGCGAGCAGGCGCCGACGCAGATCCCGTACAAGGGCACGGGCGAGGCCACGCAGTCGTTGCTTGCCGGCGAGACCGAATTCGCCTGTGGCAGCCTGGGCTCGTTCATCAGCCACATCAAGGCCGGTTCGCTGCGCGCCTTGATGGTCACGAGTGCCGAACGCATACCCTCGATGCCCGACGTGCCGACCGCTCGAGAGCTCGGTTATGCCGAGATGGAGCGCATTGTCGGCTGGAGCGCGGTCTTCAGCCCGCCCCGCTTGCCGCCCGAGGTGCGCGATCGCCTGGTGGCGGCCCTCAAGGCCGTTGCCGCCGACCCGGCCTGGCTGGCCGGCACCGCGATGACCGGCTCGCTGCCCTACGTCAAGTCACCCGAGGAGACGCGCGA
The DNA here is from genome assembly GCA_031408155.1 of Rubrivivax sp. Classification (GTDB taxonomy): domain Bacteria; phylum Pseudomonadota; class Gammaproteobacteria; order Burkholderiales; family Burkholderiaceae_C; genus Rubrivivax. The sequence goes on along the minus strand of JANOJJ010000504.1, from coordinate 4,253 downwards.
CTTCGTGCAGGGCCAGTACCAGCTCTACCGGTCGCTGGGCGAGCAGCTGGGCATCATCGACAGCAAGATGTAGAGCGCGGTGCGGGCAGCCAGGCGGGGCGGCGGGTCCGGTCGGCGCGTTGGGCTGTAACCTTGGTGGCTGTCAACTCCGATCCGGGCTGTTCAGCCCTGCCTCGACTTGGGTTCAGCAATGGACATGCATCGCATAACCACCTTCCTGATCGTCCTCGGCCTGCTCGGCGGCTGCGCCACACGCGACGAGATCATCGCCGCCGACCTCGAGCCCGGTCGACTGCCGGCGCCCGACACCACGCTCGACATTGCCGGGCTCGGCCCCTGCACCGACAGCCCGGATCGACGGCTGCGCCTGGACTCGACCCAACCGGTCACCGTGCTGGTGCACGGCTGCTTCGGCTCGTCCGGCCAGTTTCGAGCCCTCGCTCAGGTGCTCGCCTTTCACGGTCAACAGTCGGCCTGTTTCACCTACGATGATCGGGCCAGGCTCGGCGACAGCGCCGCCGAGCTCAGGCTTGCCGTCAGTCGGCTGGCCGAGCAGTCGCGCATACCTCAGGTGGCCGTGATCGGTCACAGCCAGGGTGCCCTGGTCGCCCGCAAGGCGCTGACCGAATCCCTGCCCACAGTGCAGCCGGATCGTGCGGTCGACTTGCGCCTGGTGACGGTATCGGGTCCGTTCTCAGGGATCGAATCGGCCCGGACCTGTGGCCGGCACTGGCTGTACCCGCTCAGCCTGGGGCTGTTGCCCTTGAGCTGCTATGCGGCCACGGGGGCGAAGTGGCTCGACATCACCTTCTCCTCGCCCTTCATTCTCGAGCCCGGAGAACTGTCGACCCAGGTCGTCGAGTACCTGAAGATCGACACCGACGAACGCGGGACCTGCAGACGAGACGAAGCGGGGCGCTGTGTCGAAAGCGACGACACCTTTTCGCTCGCCGAGCAAAGCAGTCCCGTGCCGCCGACCGACTCGCGCGTAACGCGGCTGCAGGTCAACGCCGGGCATATCGAGATCGTGGGTGACAAGCGCGCGGCCCCGACCAAGCTGATCGCTATCCTGCAGCAGCGGGGCCTGCTGCGCCCCACGTTGCAGTCCAGGCTCGCGGCCTTCAACCGCTTGCTGGCGCAGATCTATCGGGATAGCCCGTGAACGAGGCGACCGAGACGGTGCGGCGCATGACAGCTGCCGCTACACGGTGAAACCCCCGGTCTGGAATCGGGTCCGGATGCATCACCATAGCGTTGCTACTCTGGAGAACTGTCGATGCGCACCCGCCTTACCCTCTTGCTCGCCATCCTGACCAGCCCCCTCTTCGGGCTGCCCAGCGACGCGCTGGCGCAGACCTTCCCGACCCCGGGCAAACCGATCCGCATCGTGGTGCCGTTCCCGGCTGGCGGGCAGACCGACATCCAGGCACGGATGTTGGCGGCCAAGCTGCAACCGGCGCTGGGCGTCACGGTGATCGTCGACAACAAGCCCGGCGCGTCCACCATCCTGGGCACGCAGGAGGTGGTGCGTGCGGCCCCCGACGGCCACACGCTGCTCTACACGATCAGCGTCACGGCGGCGCAGAACCCGCATCTGTTCGCCAAGCTGCCCTACGACCCGCTGAAGGACCTGACGCCGGTGATGTTCGCCGCGCGCTCGTCCACGGTGCTCACCGTGCCGGCCGCGTCGCCCTTCAACAGCGTAGCCGACCTGATCCGGTATGCGAGGGCCAACCCGGGCAAGCTGAACTACGCCTCGTACTCGCTGGGCTCCACCTCGCATCTGGTGGCCGAACTGATGCAGCAGTCCAGCGGCACCCAGATGACGCATATCCCGTTCAAGGGGTCGGCCGATGCCGGCATGGCCTTGATGGGCGGGCAGGTGGACTTCCTGTTCGACGGCCCCACCACCGCGATCGCCAATGCCAGGGCCGGCAAGGTCAAGATGCTGGCCTACACCGACCCCAAGCCCTACACCGCGCTGGGCAGCCTGCCCAACATGGCCCAGGCCGGCGTCAGCGGCGTGGACGTGACCGGCGGCATGCAGTTCTTCGGCCCGCGCAACCTGCCGCCCGAGGTGCTGAACCGCTTGAACGCCGCCCTGGCCGCCGCGCTGAAGGACCCGGAGGTGGCCAAGGTGTATGCCGATGGCGCCAGCGAGATCGTGGCCTCCAGCGCCGCCGAGCACGCCGACTCGGTCAAGGAGCAGTACGAGCGCTGGGGCAGCGTGATCCGCCGGCTGGGGATCAAGCTCGATTGACGCGCCGTTGCCCCACGCCAGCCCTGCGCGCCGACCTGCAACCGTCGACTTCGGCGGGCAGCCTGGGCGGGCCGACGACAGTGCTCCCGCCGGCGATGCGCTCCATCTCGAGTGCGCGACAAGCTGGCCGCGACGCTGTAGGCCATCGCTGCCGACCCGGCCTGGGCTGGCCGGCACCGCGCAGACCGGATCCGTCCCTGAGGCCAAGCCGCCCGACCAGACGCGCGACTTCGTCGGCGGCCAATACCAGCTCTGCCGCACGCTGGGCGAGCAGTTGGGCATCATCGACAGCAAGGTGTAGCGCGCACCCGGCCCCTAGAATCGCGTTTCGGCTAGTCGCCGCTTTCGCGAGACCCATGGTCCCCCACCTGATCACCGCGCTGACCGGCCCGATCAACGAACTCGAACAGCGCGTGCTCGAATCGATGCCGGTCATCGAGCGCTGGTTCCGGCTCGAGTGGATGGAGCACACGCCGCCGTTCTACACCTCGGTCGACCTGCGCAACGCAGGCTTCAAGCTCGCTCCGGTCGACACCGATCTGTTCCCCGAAGGTTTCAACCACCTCACCGCGCAGATGCTGCCGCTGGCCGTGCAGGCGGCGATGGCGGCAATCGAGAAGATCTGCCCCGAGGCCAAGAACCTGCTGCTGGTACCCGACAACCGGTGCGACAACTCGTTCTACCTGATGCACCTGCAGCGGCTGGTGCTGATCTTCACCCAGGCCGGGTTGAACGTGCGCCTGGGCTCGCCCGACCCGGAGCTGACCGCGCCGCACCGGGTGGATCTGCCCGACGGCAGCGATCTGCTGATCGAGCCGCTGCAGCGCAAGCGCGGGCGGCTCGGATTGAAGGACTTCGACCCCTGCACCATCCTGCTCAACAACGACCTGCGCGGCGGCGTGCCGCGCCAGTTGCAGAACCTGCACGAGCAGTACCTGTTGCCGCCGTTGCATGCCGGCTGGGCCGTGCGTCGAAAGTCCAAGCATTTCCAGAGTTACGAGGAAGTGGCCAAGAAGTTCGCCAAGTTGCTCGGCATGGACCCTTGGCTCATCAACCCGATGGCCGCGCGCTGTAGCGCGGTCGAGGGCACCAGCGCGGCCGGGCTGGACTGCGTGCAGACGCAGGCCGACGCCATGCTGGCCAAGGTGCGGCGCAAGTTCAAGGAATACGGCATCAACGAGAAGCCGTTCGTCGTCGTCAAGGCCGACGCCGGCGGCCTGGGCGCCGGTGTGCTGACGGTGCGTGATGCACGCGAGATCGATGGTGGTCGGCTGGCCAGGGCGCTGTCCCGCCCCGAAGGCCAGCCGGGGGTCACTGACGTGATCGTGCAGGAAGGCGTGCCGACCTATGAACGCATCAACGACGCCGTGGCCGAGCCGGTGGTCTGCATGATCGACCGCTACGTGGTCGGCGGCTACTACCGCGTGCACGCCGATCGCGGCATCGACGAGAACCTCAACGCGCCCGGCTCGAGCTTCGTGCCGCTGGCCTTCACCGAGAGCCACCGGTTGCCGCGCCGTGGTGTCAAGCCCGGGGCCAGCGCGCCCAACCGCTTCTACATGTACGGCGTGATCGGCCGCCTGGCGATGCTGGCGGCAGCCTACGAGCTGGAAGCCACCGATCCCGAGGCCGAGCACTTCGAATGAAAAACCCGCATTCAACACAGTCGCCGCGTGCGCTCGCCGGCCTGACGCTGGCCGCCGTGGGTGTGGTGTACGGCGACATCGGCACCAGCCCGCTGTACGCGCTGAAGGAGGTCTTCGCGCATGGCCGCGTGCCGCTGTCGGACGCCAACATCCTGGGCATCCTGTCGCTGGTGTTCTGGACGCTGACGGTGGTGGTCTCGCTGAAGTACGTGGTGCTGATCCTGCGCGCCGACAACAACGGCGAGGGCGGCCTCATCGCGATGCTCGCGCTGGCCTCGCGCGCGGTGAAGGACAAGCCGCCGCTGCGCCGACGGCTGCTCGTGCTGGGCATCTTCGGCACCGCGATC
>JANOJJ010000322.1:0-1933 GCA_031408155.1 Rubrivivax sp. | reverse complement strand
AACCAGCCAGCGCACCTGACGCTGAAGGACAACAGCGTGCCGGTGAACATCAACCTGGCCCGCTACGCCGGCCCCGAGAGCCGCTACTGCCCGGCCGGTGTCTACGAGTTCGTGAAAGACGATGACGGCTGCGACCGGCTGCAGATCAACGCGCAGAACTGCGTGCACTGCAAGACCTGCGACATCAAGGATCCGACGCAGAACATCGTCTGGGTCACGCCCGAAGGCGGCGGCGGGCCGAACTACGCGGGGATGTGAGCGCGGCCCAGGCCCACGGTCGGACAATGGTCATTGGCGGGGTGGCCGCGCTGGTCCGCGCCTCAATCCCAGTTCGGCTTGCGCTTGTCGATGAAGGCCTGCACGCCTTCGAGCGCCGACTCGTCCATCATGTTGCAGGCCATGGTCTGACCGGCATCGTCGTACGCCGCGGCGATGCCCGTTTCGAGCTGGCGATAGAAAAGTCCCTTGCCAGCGGCGATGGCGACCCGTGGTTTGGTCACGATGCTGGCCACCAGCCGGTCGACCTCGGCGTCGAGCTGGTCGGGGGCGGCAACGCGGTTGACCAGCCCCTTGTCGCGCGCCTGCTCGGCGTTGATGAACTCGCCGGTGACCAGCATCTCGAAGGCCGCCTTGCGCGACAGGTTGCGGCTCAAGGCGACGCCGGGCGTGCTGCAGAACAGGCCCAGGCTGACGCCGCTGACCGCAAAGCGTGCATCGGCGGCGGCCACCGCCAGGTCGCACATCGCCACCAGCTGGCAACCGGCCGCGGTGGCAATGCCATGCACGCGCGCGACTACCGGAACCGGCAGGCGCTGGATGGCGAGCATCATCTGCGCGCATTGGCCGAACAGGCGCTGGTAATAGGCCAGCGACGGATCGGCCCGCATCTCCTTCAGGTCATGGCCGGCGCAGAAGGCCTTGCCGGCCCCCGCGATGACGACCACCCGCGCACGCGGATCGGCGGCCACGGCGTCGAGTTGCTGCTGTAGCGCCGACAGCATCGCCTCCGACAGAGAATTGAAGGCTGTCGGGCGGTTGAGCGTGAGCGTGACGACGCCGCGCGAGTCCATTTCGTTCAGTACCAGCGGTTCAGTGGTCATGTCGGTCTCCAGGTCTGCAGGGGTCCAAGGCTGCTGGGCACTGCGCGCACCCTACTTCAGCAGCACTGTTTCGACGAAGCGCACCATCGCAAAGAAGCGGAAGTCGGCATTCTCCTTGCGAGCGAAGCCGTGGCCTTCGTTTTCGGCCCGCAGGTACCACACCGGCGTTCCGTTGGCGCGGGCACGTTCGACGATCTGTTCGGCCTCAGTGTAGGGCACGCGCGGGTCGTTCCGGCCCTGCACCACGAACAGCGGCTTGCTGATCCGGTGGGCGTTGGTCAAAGGCGAGATGCGGTGCAGAAACTCGCGCATCCGGGGGTCGCGTTCGTCGCCATACTCCGTCCGGCGCAGGTCGCGCCGGTAGCTTTCGGTGTTGGTGAGGAAAGTGACGAAGTGCGAAATGCCCACATCGTCGACCGCACCGGCAATGCGGTCAGCGTAGTGGGTGCTGACCGCCAGACTCATGTAGCCGCCGTAGCTGCCGCCGGCCACCAGCACGCGCGACGCGTCGAGCCCCGGCTGCGCCCCGATCCAGTCGAGCAGCGTGCCGAGGTCCTTCACCGAGTCCTCGCGCTTCATGCCGTTGTCCAAGGTCAGGAAGCGCTTGCCGTAGCCCGCCGAGCCGCGCACGTTCGGCTGCAGGATCGCCACGCCCAGCTCGCTCAGCATGTAGTTCCAGCGCCCCATGAAGCCGAGCGTGGCCTGCGCCTCGGGGCCGCCGTGCACCATCACGATCACCGGGCGCTTGCCGGTGAAGCGCGCCGGCGGCAGGTTCAGGATGCCGGAGATCGTGCGACCGTCGAAGCTCGGCCAGCGCACGATCTGCTGCTCGG